>NZ_JBSHBN010000012.1:13967-93618 GCF_053612025.1 Kitasatospora sp. NPDC054768 | reverse complement strand
CACCGCAGACCAGCACCGCGCGTACTTCGAGCGGGCGCTCGGTGACGTCGAGGAGCCGACCGCGCCGTACGGCGTGCTCGACACCCACGGCGACGGCAGCGACACCGGCGAGGCGATCGTCGAGCTGCCGGACGAGCTGGCCGGCCGGGTCCGTGAGCAGGCGCGCCGTCACGGCGTCAGTGCGGCGGCGTTCTTCCACCTGGCCTGGGCCCGTGTCGCGGCCGCGACGACCGGCCAGACGCACCCCGTGTTCGGCACGGTGTTCCTGGGCCGGATGGACGCGGGAGGCACCGCGCACCGGACGCCGGGTCTGTACATCAACACCCTGCCGATCCGGATCGACGCGACCCGGGCGCTGGACGCCGGACTGCGGGCCGCGCAGGTGCAGTTGGGCGAGCTGCTGCGGCACGAGCACGCCCCGCTGACCCTCGCCCAGCAGGCCACCGGTCTGCCGGCGCAGAGCCCGCTGTTCACCTCGCTCCTCAACTACCGCCACAGCCCCGGCGCGACGGGCGAGGGCACCGGTCTCGCCGGGATCCGGGTGCTGTACGGGCACGAGCGGACCAACTACCCGCTCACGGCCTCGGTGGACGACACCGGTGCCGGCTTCCGGCTCTCGGTGCAGGCGGGTTCGCCGATCGACCCGGACGTGGTGTGCGGTCTGTTGCACACGGCGGTCGAGAACATGGTCGGCGCGCTGGAGCGGGACGCCGGTACGTCGCTGGAGCGGATTCCCGTCCTCGGCGACCGGCAGCGCGACCGGTTGCTGACCGCCTGGAACGACACCGCCTCCGACGTTCCGGCCGCGACGGTCGGCGAGCTCTTCGAGGCCCAGGTGGCGCGGCTGCCGGAGGCGGTCGCGGTGGCCGCCGACGGGGCCGAGGTGTCCTACCGGGAGCTGGACGCCCGGGCGAACCGCCTGGCCAGGCTGCTGGTGTCGCGGGGCGTGGGCGCGGAGTCCGTGGTCGGCGTCTGCCTGGAGCGCGGGGTCGGGCTGATGGTCGCGCTGCTGGCGGTCGTCAAGGCCGGCGGTGCGTACATGCCGATCGACCCGGCGTACCCGGCGGACCGGATCGGCTACATGCTGGAGGACGCGAGGCCGGTGACGGTGCTGGCCTCGGCGGGCACGGCGTCGGTGCTGCCCGGTTCCGGCGCGCTGGTCCTGGACGCGCCGGAGACGGTGGCGGAGCTGGCCGGCCTGGACGGCGGCGCGCTGGTGGACCGCGTGGTGCGGACCGCGGACGCGGCGTACGTGATCTACACCTCCGGGTCGACCGGTCGCCCCAAGGGCGTGCTGGTCTCCCACGCGGGTGTGGCGAGCCTGGTGGCCGGTCAGGTGCGGTACCTGGGGGTCGGCTCCGGGTCGAGGGTCGGGCAGTTCGCCTCGGCGGGCTTCGACACCTTCGGCTGGGAGTGGTTCATGGCCCTGCTGACCGGCGCGGCCCTGGTGGTGATCCCGCAGGACCGCCGCCTGGGCGAGGCCCTGCCGCACTTCCTGGCGGAGCAGCGGGTCACCCATGTGACGTTGCCGCCGGCCGTCCTGGCGACGCTGGACGAGCGGTCGATCGCCGACGACGTCGTCCTGGTGACCGCCGGTGAGGCCTGTCCGCCGGACGTGATGGCCCGCTGGATGCGCGACCACCGGGTGTTCAACTCGTACGGCCCGACCGAGACGACGGTGGACGCCACGATGTGGCCGTGCGATCCGTCGGCGGGCGAGGTGTCGATCGGTTCGCCGGTGGTCGACACCCGGGTGTTCGTGCTGGACGGGTTCCTCGCGCCGGTTCCGGTCGGGGTGCCCGGTGAGATGTACGTGGCGGGTGCCGGCCTGGCCCGGGGCTACCTGGGCCGCCGGGGTCTGACGGCGGAGCGGTTCGTGGCCTGCCCGTTCGGTTCGGCCGGGGAGCGGATGTACCGCACCGGTGACCTGGCGCGCTGGCGCGAGGACGGGACGCTGGAGTACCTGGGCCGCACCGACGACCAGGTGAAGATCCGCGGCCACCGCATCGAGCTCGGCGAGATCGAGGCCGCCCTGCTCGGCTGGCCCGGGATCGCGCAGGCCACCGTGATCGTCCGTGAGGACGTCCCCGGTGACCGGCGCATCGCCGCCTACGTCGTCCCGGCCGTGGACGCGGCCGTGGCCGCGGAGGTGGACGTCGCCGAGGTCCGGGCCGGGCTGGGCGGGGTGCTGCCGGAGTACATGGTCCCGTCCGCGATCACGGTGCTGGACGCGCTGCCGCTGACGGTCAACGGCAAGCTGGACCGCCGTGCGCTGCCGGCGCCGGACCGGACGGAGCTGCTGGAGTCGTCCTACCGGGCGCCGCGCACGGCGGACGAGCGGCTGGTCTGCGAGGTGTTCGCCGAGGTCCTGGGCCTGCCCCAGGTCGGCATCGACGACAACTTCTTCGAGCTGGGCGGGCATTCGCTGCTGGCGGTGACACTGGTCGACCGGCTGCGGTCGACGCTCGGGGTCGCGGTGGGGGTCCGGAACCTCTTCGAGGGCCCCACGGTCGAGTCCCTGGTCCGGGGGCTGCGCCGGCCGGCGGGCGCGGAGGGGCTCAAGGTCCTGCTCCCGCTGCGCGCGGGTGGCGAGCGGCCGCCGTTCTTCACAGTGCACCCGGCCGGTGGTCTCAGCTGGTGCTACGCCCCGCTGACCGGGATCATGCCCGAGGAATGGCCGCTGTACGGCCTCCAGGCGCGCGGTCTGAGCGAGCCGGGCGCGTTGCCGGGTTCGGTCAAGGAGATGGCGGCGGACTACGTCGAGCAGGTCCGGGCGGTGCAGCCGAGCGGCCCGTACCACCTGCTGGGCTGGTCGCTGGGCGGTGTCGTCGCGCAGGAGATGGCGGTGCAGCTGCAGGCCGTCGGGGAGGAGGTCGGCGCGCTGGTCGTGCTCGACGCCTACCCGTCGGTCACCGTGGACCAGGGCGTGGACGAGCCCGGGATCGAGGAGGTCGACTGGACCGACGCCGTCCTGCGGGTCGGCGAGCGCTTCGGCCTCGACCTCTCCGACCAGGAGCTGGCCGTGGCCGAGGGCGTCCGGGCGAACAACGTCGAGATCGCGACGGCGCACGTTCCGGGGACGTTCCAGGGCGACCTGATCCACGTGGCGGCGCTGCTGGGCAAGCCGGCCGGGACGCCGCTCGGGGTCCGGTGGAAGCCGTACGTCACCGGCGCGGTGGTGCAGACGGCCCTGCCGTGCGGGCACCACGAGCTGGCCCGGCCGGAGGCGCTGCGGGCGGCCTGGGACGCGACGAGCCGGTGGCTGGAGGGCCCGGAGGGTTAGGACCCCGGCAGGACGCACCGGGAGGAGCAGGAGACACCGAGGGGCCCGCCGGACGACCGGCGGGGCCCTCGGGCCGGGGCGGGCCGGGGCGGGAGGGGGCGGCGACGGGCCGGGACGGGGCGGTGACGGCGCCGAGGCTTATGACAACGCCATTGACGTGTGGCGGGGCCGCCGGTTTCATGGCTCGCACTTCCCGCCCGCGTCACCCTCTGCGACCGGTACCGGGATTCCCCCACACGCGCACCCCACGACCAAGGCGGTGATCCGTTGGCATCGACGGTGAAGGACACGGGCGGCGGCCCGAGAGCGGACGCGCGAAGCTCCCACGTCACGATGCGCAAATCGCTCGGCCTGGTGGACGGAGCGGTGATCGCCGCCTCCAGCACGGCCGCCACCAGCAGCATCGGGATCGGCCTGGGCCTGATGGCCGGCGTGGTCGGCCTGCACCTTCCGGCGATCATGCTGCTGGCCTTCCTGCCGGTGCTCGCCATCGCCGGCGGGTACGGGCGGCTGAACGCCGTCGAGCCGGACGCGGGCAGCAGCTACCGGTGGGTCGGGCGCATCCTCAGCCCCTGGCTGGGCTTCCTGACCGGGTGGGTGAACACCGTGGGGACCGTGGTCTTCATGGCGTACACCACGACCGTCACCGGCTCCTCGATCGTCCAGCTGCTGGACCAGGCCCACGTCCGCAGTGTCGCCGGGCTGCGGCTCGACGCCGACTCGACCGTCCAGTGCACCCTGATCGGCCTGGTGGTGCTGGTGGGCGCCGCACTGGTCGCGGTGCGCGGGCTGGACCTGGCGGCCAGGCTGCAGAAGGCGCTGCTGGTCTTCGAGTACGCCGTGCTGCTCGGCTTCTGCGGCTACGGGCTGTTCGCCGGCGACCAGCCGTTCTCGCTCCAGTGGTACAACCCCTTCGACATCCCCTCCTTCGACGCGGTCGCCCAGGGCATGGTGCTCGCGGTGTTCTGCTACTGGGGCTTCGAGTCGGTGTTCAGCGTCGGCGAGGAGGTGCGCGACCCGCGGGACGCCTCCCGGGGCGGTCTGCTGGCCCTGGTGGTGATGCTGGCGCTGTTCCTGCTCGCCGGAACGGCCTTCCAACGGGTGCTGCCGATCGACGAGTTGGCCGACAACGGCGCCCACGGGCTGACCTACTTCGGCACCAAGCTCGCCGAACAGCCGCTGGCCGCACTGCCGTTGATCGCGCTGATGTTCTCCGCCGTGGCCTCGCTGCAGTCCTCGGTGATCCCGACCGCCCGCGGGATGTACGCGATGGGGCGCGACCGGGTGCTCGGCCCGGTCTGGACCCGGCTGCACCCCCGGCACGCCACGCCCGCCGTCGGCACCCTGCTGATCACCGGCGTCGCGGTCCTGCTGGCGCTGGCCTCGATCGCCATCCCGACCGTCAACGACCTGATCTCGGCCGCGGTCAACGCGATCGGCATCGTCGTCGCGCTCTACTACGCGCTGACCGCCGTCGCCGCCGCCGTCCGGTTCCGCGGACTGCTGCGCACCGACCTGCCGGAGGGGCTGCGCGCGGTCGTCGGGCCGCTGCTGGGCGCGGCGGCGCTGCTCGCCGTCGGCGGGTACCTGGCCTGGAGCTTCTACGACTCCACGGATCACTTCGAACTCGCCGCGGACAACGGGTGGTTCGAGCTGTCCGTGGTGATCATGATGGTGGTCAGCGGGCTGCCGGCGGCGGCCTGGGCCCGCTGGCGGCGGCGCTCGCCGTACTTCCTGCGGGAGGGCGCCGTGGCCGACTGACCCCGCAGCACGGCAGGACGAATCACGAGGACGCGAGAACGGAGCACCACCCATGACCGAGGCCGATCTGGTCTTCACCCACGGCCCCGTCCACACCGGCGACGCGGCCCGCACCCGGGCGAGCGGCCTGGCGGTCGTCGGCGAACGGATCACCGCCGTCGGGCACGACGAGGTCCGGGAGCTGATCGGGCCGAGGACGGAGGTCGTCGACCTCACCGGCAAACTGCTGCTGCCCGGCTTCCAGGACGCGCACATCCACGCGGTGTTCGGCGGCGCCGAGCTGGCCTCCTGCGACCTCACCGGGACGGTCGGCGTCGCCGACTACCTGGAGCGCGTCCGGGCGTACGCCGACGCCAACCCGGAGCAGGAGTGGATCACCGGCAGCGGGTGGTCGATGGAGAGCTTCGAGGGCGGACTGCCCACCCGGCAGCTGCTCGACTCCGTCGTCCCCGACCGGCCGGTGTACCTGACCAACCGGGACCACCACGGCGCCTGGGCCAACACCAGGGCGCTGGAACTCGCCGGGCTCACCGCCGACACCCCCGACCCGGCCGACGGGCGGATCGAGCGCGAGGCCGACGGCACTCCCGGCGGCACCCTCCAGGAGGGCGCCACCGCCCTGGTCGCCCGGCTGGTGCCGCCCTCGACCGCCGCCGACCGGCTCGACGGGCTGCTGCGCGCCCAGCGGCTGCTGCACTCGCTCGGCATCACGGGCTGGCAGGACGCGCTGCTCGGCGCGTTCAACGGCCAGCCGGACCCGTCGGACGCCTACCTGGCCGCCGCCCGCTCCGGCGCGCTGACCGCCCGGGTGACCGGCGCACTGTGGTGGGAGCGGGACCGGGGTGCCGAACAGATCCCCGAACTCGTGCGGCGACGCGCGGAGTTGAGCCACGGACGGTTCCGGGCCGGCTCGGTGAAGATCATGCAGGACGGCATCGCGGAGAACTTCACCGCCGCGATGACCAGCCCCTACCTGGACGGCTGCGGCTGCGCCACCGCCAACTCCGGCCTCAGCTTCGTCGATCCGGTGGCGCTGCGCGGCCACGTCACCGCACTGGACGCGCTCGACTTCCAGGTCCACTTCCACGCGCTCGGCGACCGGGCCGTGCGCGAGGCGCTGGACGCCGTCGAGGCCGCCCGCACCGCCAACGGCCGGCGCGGCGCCCGGCACCACCTCGCCCACCTCCAGGTGGTCCACCCGGACGACCTCCCGCGCTTCGCCCGGCTCGGCGCCGTCGCCAACATCCAGCCGCTCTGGGCCGCGCACGAGCCGCAGATGGACGAGCTGACCATCCCCTTCCTCGGGCCCGAACGGGCCGCCTGGCAGTACCCGTTCGGCGCCCTCCAGCGGGCCGGCGCCACCCTGGCGGCGGGCAGCGACTGGCCGGTGAGCAGCCCGGACCCGCTGGCGGGGCTGCACGTGGCGGTCAACCGGATGGAACCGGAGGCCACCGACGGGCGGGTCTTCCTGCCCGAGCAGCGGCTCGACCTGGGCTCGGCCATCGCCGCGTACACGGCCGGCAGCGCGTACCTCAACGGGCACGACGACGCCGGCGTGCTGGCGGCCGGACGGCTCGCGGACCTGGTCGTGCTCGACCGGGACATCCTCACCGGGCCGCCGGAGGAGATCGCGCGGGCCCGGGTCCTGCGGACGTACGTCGGCGGCGAGTTGGTGCACGCGGCGGACTGAGCCGGGCAGGGGCCGGACCGGCCGTCGGCGGTGGGCGTACGGGGGCTCACCGCCGGCGGCCGGCGGCGTGCCCGGGCCCGGGCGGTGCCGCGCCGGGCGTCCGAGGCCGGCCGCCCCCGTCACCGCGCGCCATGCCCGCCATGCCCGCCACGCCCGCCACGAGGAACGTCACGCCGTCGGCCCGCCCGCCTCAGCCGCCCGCCGCTCGCAGCCGGGCCTCGGCGGCCTCCAGGAGCAGGTCCAGGGCGTACGGGTAGCCGCTGCGGCGCATGTCGGTGGTGAGCAGGTGGGCGGTGGCCGCGATGTGGGGGTGGTCGGCGGCGTCGAGCCGGGCGTAGGAGGCCTGCCAGACCTGGAGGTCGGCGTTCTGGGCAGGGGCCGGGAGGGCGAGCGTGGCGGCGTCCAGGGCGGCGAAGCCGAGGCTCTGGTCGACGAAGGCGTGGTAGATCCGGACGGCCTCCGGGTCCGGGAAGCCCGCCCTGCGCAGGACGCCGAGGATCGCCTCGACGGCGGCGATCTCGTGGGTGCGGCCGGTGGTGCGGTGGGCGGCGAGGATGGCGGCCTGCGGGTGGGCCAGGTAGCTGGCGTGGATGCGCAGGCCGATGGCGCGCAGGTCGGCGCGCCAGTCGCCGGTGGGCCGCCAGCCGTGCTGGGCGCGGCCGATCAGCTCGTCGGCGACGGCGAGCAGCAGGTCGTCGGTGCTGTGGAAGTAGCGGTAGACCGCGCTCGGATCGGCGCCGAGCGCGGCGCCGAGCCGTCGCACCGTGAGCGCCTCGGTGCCGTGGCTGCCGATCAGCCGGATCGCGGTCCCGACGATCAACTCGGCGGACAGCACCACGCCCTGCTTGGTGGGGCGGCGTCGACGGCGCTGCGGTTCGGGGACTACGCGGTCGGTCATCCCCCGAGGTTATGCCCGCACCGTTGACGTAGGCCAGGGGTCGGGCACCTCCCGCCCCGGCCGTCGGCCGGACTCAGCCCTCGTTGTGGGCCGGGGCCCAGGAGGTGCCGTTGTGGATGTAGTTCGGCGCGCCCTGCATGCCCACGGTGCGGAACGGCTGCTGGTCGCCGAGGTCCACCCGCATCGTGCCCTTGCGGCCGTCCTTGCCGGTCCACACCAGTTCGAGGAACCAGCTGACGTCCTGGGAGCGGGTGGCGGCGTCCACGTCGATCACCTGCGGGTCGGTGGCCGAGATCCGGTACGGGAAGTCCGTCGTCCCGGTCCTCCGTTCGCCCTCCCGGCCCGCGACGGGGACGAGGCGCGGCGTGGCCGCGTCGAGGTCGACCGCGAAGGACGCCGGTTCGAGCCCGCCTCCGCAGCCGGACCCGGGCGTGTAGGCGTTCCACTTGGGGGCGGGCCGGGTGCTGACCACCTGTACGGACATGGAGTTCAGCACGACGGCGTCCGAGCTCGCGCCCAGGGCGGTCAGCTCGATGCGCAGGTGCCCGGCCGGGACCAGGCGCTGGGAGGCAGCCCAGCTGTCGATCCGGCCGGAGGACGACGGGGGCGGGGTCACCTGGGCGGGGGAGCGGGCGGAGAGGAACCACTGGTCGCAGGGGCTGCCCCAGCCGTTGCTGAGGACACTGACGTGGAAGGGCGCGGGGAGGTCCTCGGGGGCCGCCGGGGCGGCGGCGGACGGGGTGTCCGCGGCGGCGGAGCCCGCGGGGGCCGGCGGTGCCGGGGCACCGGTGGGCGCGGTGCCGGCCCCCGCGGTGGCGGCGACGGACGGTGCGGCGGGCGAGGAGGCGGAGGCGTTCGGGGTGCCGCCGGTGCCGCCGGTGTCGCGCAGGAGGAGGCCGGAGGCCACGGCGGCCAGCGCGACCACGGCGGTCGCGCTCAGCAGCACCCGGGTGCGGATGCGGCGGCGCGGCCCGGCGGGCGGGGGCGCGGGGTGGGTGGTCGTCACCTCCTGTTCCTCCTCCGGCGCGGCGGCGGACTGCGGGTCGGGTGCGGCTTCCGGCCGGAGCCGCGGCTCCGCTTCCGGCTGCGGCTGCGGCTGCGGTGTCGGTGCGGGCGTGGGCGTGGGCGCCGGTGCGGCGGCGGCCGGGGGGCCCGCGGAGGAGGCCTCCCGGCGGCGGGCCGCGTCGGCCAGGATCCAGCGGCGGTGCAGTTCGACCAGTTCCTCGCCGCCGGCCCCGCAGACCCGGGCCAGCCGCTCCACCGGCGCGTACTCGGTCGGTACGGCGGCGCCGTTGCAGTAGCGGTGCAGGGTGGAGGTGCTGACGTGCAGCCGGGTGGCCAGGGCCCCGTAGCTGCGGCCCGAACGCTCCTTGAGTTCGCGCAGCATCGCCGCGAACTCCTCGGTCTCCACACTCATCCGCTGCCCTTCCCCCACCCCGGGCCCGGCCCGGGATGCCGTCGATCCGCGAATCACCGTACCGGCAGGCCGGGGCGGGGACCGGGGCAGGGGAGTGCGAAGCGGCAGGTCAGCTCCGGCCGGCCGTCTCCGTGGAGGCCGCCGCGTCGGAGACGCTCTCCCGGTACAGGCCGAGCTTCGGCTGCTTGCCCACCTTCGCGCCGGCGCCGAGCGGGAAGTTCCGGGTGTCGGCGTTGGGCATCTGGTCGTCGGGCAGGACGTTCAGCTGGTCCACGTCGGCCACCCCGCCGCTGCCGGGGTTGAGGTCCACCACCGCGTAGGTGCTCCTGCCGGGAGCCAGCGCGTAGGCCGGCGGGCCGCCCAGCCCGCCCGGAACCAGCGGAGTGAGGTCGTTGCCGTGCTGGGGGGCCTTCGAGCTGCCGAGGCCGATGAGCGGGTAGTAGCTCAGGCCGCAGTAGGCGGTGCCCTGGTTGTGGACCTCGATCACCCGCTGGTCGGGCGACCCGGCCCGGGCGGACACCTTGACCGTCAGCTTGTCGGCCTTGCAGGGGTGGGTGTAGGCGTACGCCTCGTCGCCGACGGCCGCGGCTCCGCCGCCCGTGGCGGGGACCACGGGGGTCCTGGGACGGGCGGAGCCGCCTCCGGCGGGCGCGGCGGTGGCGGGGGCCGCCGGGGCCGGAGCGCCGGCGGCCGGCTGGGCGGCGGGCGCGGCGGGTGCGGTGGGTGCCGCGGCACCGGGGGCGGTGCCGGCCGTGGTGGTCCCGGCGGGCTTCGCGGGCCGGGCCGCGTCGCCGCCGTCCGGCCCGCAGGCGGTCAGGGCGAGGGCGGCGCCCAGGGCGAGGGCGGCCGGGACGAACAGGGCACGGCGAGCGGACATGGAGGTTCCCCCGTGAGGTTGCGGATGAAGGAGGCGAGGAAGGCGGCGGGCCGTCGGCGCCGACCGCTGGGCAGCACTCTGGTCCGTCGTCCGGCCGGTCCGCCAGACCTCCCCGCCGAGCCGGGACGCTGGAACGGTTCCACCCCCGTTGACCTGCGGTTTCGCACCCGCCTGGAACGGCCTCCCGGAACGCCGCGAGGCCCTCAGGGGCGTCGGCGGCGGAGCCGGGGCGTGTCGTGCGGAGCTTTGCCGGGTGCACGACTCGCCCCCCGGAGCCCGGCCGGGAGGTGCCCCCGCCTCGGCCTCGCGATGCACGCACCCCGACGCCGCACCCCGACGCCGCACCCCGACGCCGCGCCCCGACGCCGCGCCCCGATCCGACAGGACCCACCGGACACGCCCCGGGCCCGGCCGGTGCCACCGCCCAGGGGCGGGCCGGCGGGTCGGCGGGCGTCGGTACGATCCCTGTATGGGTGGTGCGCGGGAAGAGGCCTGGGACGCCGAGGCGGCGGAGCGGGCGGTGGCGGTGCTGAAGGCGGTGGCGGACCCGTCGCGGTACCGGCTGCTGTGGGCGCTGAGCCGCCGGGAGCTGCCGGTGAGCGAGCTGGCCGAACTGCTGGGGGCGCACGTGTCGGCGACCTCGCAGCACCTGGCGAAGCTGCGCGCGGCCGGGCTGGTGGTGGCGCGCCGGGAGGGGACGCGGATCTTCTACCGGGCCACCGAGGTGCGCGGGCTGCTCACCGAGGCCGCGCTGATCGCCCACGACCTGCCCGCCCGCCGCGGCGGCGACGACGGCGCCGCCCCGGCCGGTGCCACCGCGCCGCAGCCCTTCGCCCGCGCGGCCCGCGCGGTGCGCCGCCGCCCGGCGACCGGCTGAGCCCTCCCCGGCCCTCCGCAGTGCCTCGCCCGGCGTCGGGCCGGGCCGGTCAGCGGCCCGGCGCCGCCAGCCGGTACTCCTGCCGGTCGGCGTCGTACGCGAAGAGCCCCGCGTAGCGGCCCCAGTCGGTGGCGGTCTCCAACTGCCGGTCGGTCTGTTCGCCGGTGTAGTGGCGGCCGAGCAGGTCGCGCAGGAAGCCGGTGCGGACGGTGGCGCCGGGCCGGCCGCCGAGGCTGTTGGCGATCAGCTTGATCAGTGGGACCTCCAGGGCGGCGGCGGCGAAGACGGCGCGGGCCTCCTGGGCGTCGGCCCCGGTGTAGGCGGCGCCCGTCGCGGTGAGCAGCAGGTCGTCGCCGTGGACCTCGGCGAAGCCCAGCAGGTCGAGGGCGTCGACCTGGGGGAGCAGGTCGTCGATGTCCAGGCCGAGTTCGTCGGCGAGGCCGGCCAGGTCGCAGCTCCCGCCCCGGTGGGCGATCGTCTCGGCGAGACCGGAGAGGCCGTCCACGCCGGCGCTGGGCAGCGGGGTGGCGGCGACGGTGCGCCGTTCGGGGTCGGGTTCGGTGCGGCCGGACGGGCGGGTGTCCTTGGGCCGGCCGGTCATGATCCGGTACACCCGGTCCACCAGCTCGTCGAAGGCGGCCGAGTCGCGGTCGCGCGGCCGCTCCAGGGCGACCTCCACGGTCTCCCGGATCGTCCCGTACGGGCGGGCGCCGAGGACCACGATGCGGTCGGCCATGAGAACGGCCTCCTCGATGTTGTGGGTGACCAGGACGACGGCCCGGGTGGGGAACTGGCCGGACTCCCACAGCTCCATCAGCTCGCCGCGCAGGTTCTCGGCGGTGAGCACGTCGAGGGCGGAGAACGGCTCGTCCATCATCAGCACGTCCGGTTCGACGACCAGCGCCCGGGCGAAGCCGACCCGCTGGCGCATGCCGCCGGAGAGCTCCTTGGGGTAGGCGGAGGCGAAGCCGGTCAGGCCGATCAGGTCGATGGCCTGGTCGGCGGCCCGGGCGCGTTCCCGGGGCGGGACACCGCGGGCCTCCAGGCCGAGTTCGACGTTCTGCCGCACGGACAGCCAGGGCAGCAGCGCGAAGGTCTGGAAGACCAGCGCGGTGCCGGGGTTGGCGCCGGTGAGCGGGGTGCCGCGGTAGCGGACGGTGCCGGAGCTGGGCGGGACCAGGCCGGCCAGGCAGCGCAGCAGGGTGGACTTGCCGGAGCCCGAGCGTCCGAGCACGGCGACGACCTCGCCGGCCCGGACGGTGAGGTCGATGCCGGAGAGCACCGGCAGTTCGCCGGCGGCCCCGGCGTAGGACTTGGTCAGACCGGCGGTCTCCAGCAGCGCCTCCCCGTCCCCGTCCTCGTGGGGGGCGGGTGCGGGCGCGGGGGCGGGGGCGGGTGCGGGCTCGGCGGCACGGTTGCGGAACGGGAAGCGCATCGGCGGACTCCGGACTACAGCGAGTAGCGGCGCTCGGCCAGCCGGTACAGCCGGCGCCAGAGCAGACGGTTGAGGGCGACGACGTACAGGCTCATCACCGCGACCCCGGCGAGCAGGTGCGGGTGGTCGCCGCGCTCGGCGGCCCGGGCGATGTACGCGCCGAGGCCGGTCGCGGTCAGCGTGGCGGAGCCGAAGGTGACCACCTCGGCGACGATGGAGGCGTTCCAGGCGCCGCCGGAGGCGGTGATGCCGCCGGTGACGTACGCCGGGAAGACGCCGGGCAGGATCAGCCGCCGCCAGCGCTGCCACCCGCGTACGCCGAGGTCGTCCATGGCCTCGCGCAGGTCGGCGGGGACGGCCATGGCACCGGCGATGGCGTTGAACAGGATGTACCACTGGGAGCCGAGGGCCATCAGCAGGGTGCCGCCGAGGTCGATCGACACCCCGGTGCGCAGCAGCAGCCAGACCACCAGGGGGAAGAGGAAGTTGGCGGGGAAGCCGGCCAGCACCTGGACGACGGGCTGGGCGATCCTGGTCAGCCGGGGCGAGAAGCCGATCTTCACGCCGATCGGCACCCAGACCACGGTGGCCACCGCGACCAGCACCACCACCCGGGCGAGGGTGGCGAGCCCGAGCAGCAGTGGCTCGCCGAAGACGCCGAGGCCGGTGCGGTCGGCCAGGTAGCGGCCGAGGTCGACGAGGCCCCACAGCACGATGCCGCCCGCGACGAGGGCGAAGGCCACGTCCCCGGCCCGCCGCCGGCCGGGGTGGACGGCCGGCGGGCGGTCGGCGGTGCCGAACACCCGCCCGGCCCGGTTCAGGGCCCGTCCGGCGGGGCGCAGCGCGCGGCCGAGCGCGGCGGGCAGCCGGGAGCGGCGCAGCAGGTCCAGCACGACCGAGCGCTGCACCTCGGTGGCCTCGGACTGCTCGTTCTTGAAGCGTTCGGCCCAGGCGGTGAGCGGCCGCCAGAACAGGAAGTTCACGCCGACCACCAGTACCACCATGGTGGCGATGGCCCAGCCGACCCGGCCGAGGTCCCCGGCGGCGATGGCCGCGCCCGCGTACGAGCCGACCCCGGGCAGCGCGTACCGCCGGCCGTCCACGGTGATCGCCTCGGAGGCGACCAGGAAGAACCAGCCGCCGCCGAAGCCGAGCATGCCGTTCCAGACCAGGCCGATCATGCCCGAGGGCAGCTCGACCTTCCAGAACCGCGTCCACCGGCTGACCCCGAAGGAGCGGGACAGCTCGTCGAGTTCGCGGGGCAGCGAGACCAGCGCCTGGTAGAAGGCGAAGGTCATGTTCCACGCCTGGGAGGTGAAGACGGCGAACACGGCGGCGCATTCGAGGCCGAGCACCGAGCCGGGGAAGAGGGCGAGGAAACCGGAGACCGCGAGGCTCAGGAAGGCGAGCACCGGCACCGACTGGAGGATGTCCAGCGCCGGGATCAGCACCCGTTCCAGCCGGCGGCTGCGGGCGGCCGCATAGGCATAGCAGAAGGTGAAGACGATCGAGAGGGCGAGCGCGGCGAACATCCGCAGCAGCGAGCGCGCCGCGTCGTACGGCAGCCGGGCCGGGTCGGTGTCGACGGCCGCGTCCCGGGTGGTGGAGAAGCGGACGGGGCCGCCCTGGCCGAGCCGCAGCACGAGGTAGAGCAGGACCAGGACGGCGGCCGCGACGACCAGGTCCGTCCAGACCCGCCCGCCGAGCCGGTGCGCGGTCCGGGTGGGCAGTGAGCCCGGGGACAGGCCCGGCAGCGAGCCCCGGGACACACCCGGCAGCGGGCTCCGGGACCGGCCCGGGGCGGGCTTCGTCAGGGTCATGGCGGTACCTCCGGGGCAAACCCGGGCAGTCTGCTCCCTCAGGACGTCCGTACGCAAACCCGCCCCGCCCCCGCGGGGCTACCGGGTGCGCCCGGCCCCGGGCGGGGCGCCGTGTCCCGTCCCGGGGGCGCGCCGTCCCGGGCCGGGGTCAGGCGGTCCGGGCCAGCCGGGGGTCGTACTTGTAGCCGATCTGCCGGACGGTGGCGATCGCCTCCCGGTGCCCGGGGCCGAGCTTGCGCCGGATCCGGGCGATGTGGGTGGCGACGGTGCGGGAGTCGCCGGTGTCCGGGCGGCCCCAGACGTTCTCCATCAGCTGGCGCCGGGAGTGCACCCGCAGCGGGTTGCCGACCAGGTGCGCGAGCAGTTCGAACTCCAGGTACGGCATGGTGACGTGCCGGCCCTCGACGGTGACGGTGCGCTGGTCGGTGTCCACCACCAGGCCGGGCGCGGGCGCGGGTCGAGGGGCCGGGCGCCGGCCCGGGGCGGGGTGGTGCGAGAAGACGGCGTCGAGCCTGGGGCGGTGCGGGACCATGGCGCGGGGGCTCCTTCGTGGTCGGCTCAGTGGTTCAGCGCGGTCTGGACGATCTTGACGACGACCATGGCCGTCGCGATCAGCAGGTAGGCGCGCAGCGCGCCCATGCCGACCTTGCGGGCGGTGGACAGCACCGGCTTGTCGAGGGTCTCCAGCGGCGGCATCCGCCAGTTCTCCCGGCCGGTGCGGTCGACGGGGTCCTCCTTGGTGCCGCGGCGCCCGAAGGTGAAGGAGTACCCGGCGACGAGCACGCCCGCCACGCCGCAGCCGGCCATGATCCGGAGGATCGCCCCGGAGCCGATGTCGGGCCAGACCACGGCGGCGGTGAGGATCAGGGAGAGCATCACCAGGACGCCGACCACCAGCGAGGTGAAGGCGTTGGTCCGCGGCCCGTTCGTCCAGGGGCCCAGCACCGCGCGGTCGTTGCAGAGCAGCAGCAGGAAGACGGTCGCGGAGGGCAGCAGCACCCCGGCCAGCACCTGGACGAACTGGGTCATCAGGCCCTGGGTGTAGTCGGTGGAGAGCAGCGTGATCGCCGCCGCCGCGACCACCAGGCCCGCGTAGATCCCGTAGAAGCCCTTGGCGCCCTTCACCCCGCGGTGCAGCGAGTGCTTGATGCCGAAGACGTCGCCGATCGCGTACGCGGTGGACAGGGACACCGCGAAGGCGCCGATGATCGAGGCGTCCAGCAGCGCGATGGCGAACAGCACGCCGGCCAGGTGCCCGGCCTTGTCCTCGATGCCCCGGGCGACGGCGGCCGCGTCGGAGAAGTGCCCGAAGCCGTCGGTGCCCGCGAAGGCGGCGGCGGTGAGGCCCATCATGGCGGCGGCGCCGACGATCACGATCACGATGCCGATCCAGAGGTCGGCCTTCTCGTACGTCATGAAGCGCGGGGTGATCCGCTTGTCGATGACGTACGACTGCTGGAAGAACAGCTGCCAGGGCGCCACGGTGGTGCCGACGATGGAGATGATCACCAGCATCACGGCCGCCGGTCCGCCCGACCCGCCGGGCATGGCGGGCACCACGAAGTCGTGCGCCATCCGCGAGGTCCTCGGGTGGACCATGAAGTAGATCGGCACCAGCAGCAGCGAGCCCAGGCACAGCGTCACGGCGACCCGCTCGAAGCGCTGGAACGAGCCGGTGAAGGCCGAGGCGATGATGATCCCGGCGGCGAGCACCACCGAGGCCGCCTTCGGCAGGCCCAGGTACCCGGCCGCGAGCGTGACCCCGATGAACTCGGTGACCAGCGTCAGCGCGTTCAGCAGGAACAGGTCGATCACGCTGAACGCGCCCCAGAACTTCCCGAAGCGCTCCAGGATCAGCCGGGCGTGGCCGACGCCGGTGACGGCGCCCAGCCGCAGCACCATCTCCTGGTTGACGTACAGCACCGGGACCAGCATCAGCAGCGTCCACAGCAGCTGGGTGCCGTAGTTCTGCCCGGCCTGGCCGTAGGTGGAGAAGGCGCCGGCGTCGTTGTCGCCGACCATCACGATCAGGCCGGGCCCGACGATCGCGAGCAGGGTCTTCAATCTCGCCGACAGGCCGTGCCGGGGCGTGGTGTCGTCGAGCCGGATGGTGCCGAGCGCGCCCTTGATGTCGCCGACGTGCGCGTCGTCGAGGACGGCCGAACGCGGCTCGGGCGGAGCGGAGTTGAGCGTGGCGTGGGTGGTCATGGGTTTCCTCCCTGGGCCCCGGGGGGCGGTTCGGAGGCAGGCGGCGGCTCTCCCCGCGGGCGGGCACGGCGCATCGGCGCGCGGCTGCGCGGCCCGTACGGTGGCGTGCGGGCACGGCGGAGCCGCGTGCGGACATGGCGTGCCGTCGTCGCTGATGACTGCCGAAGAATGGTGACGGATCGTCAGGACGTGCTGCGGGGAAAGGTGTTACCGCATGCCGGAGGTGTGCGAGGGCAGGCGGGGATAGGGGCAACTGTGGCCCGGACTACTGCAATCCATGTCTCTCGCCTCCTCCCGGCCGGCGCACCCCGTGGTGCGTGTCATCGACGCGGCAAGGAGCTCACCGGCCCGCGCGACGCGACCGCCGGTTCACCCCAACTCGTCAGAGCTTAGTCCCGCCCGGGAGCGATACTTGCGCACTTGGTAAAACCTTTACCTTTCTGTCGGCGTACGCCGGTGCCTGCCGTCGCTGCCCGTCCGCGCCCGCCGCTGTCCGCTGCTGCCCTTCCACGCCCCGGGGCGGGCGGCGGCCGGCCGGGTGACGGGGGTTTGGCCGCCGGGCCGCCACGGAACGACTTCCCGCCGTACCGGCACCGGCACCAGGTCGTGCCCGAACCCGAGGGGTGGCATGGCGACCGCAGACTCCCAGGGGCCTCCCCGGCAGGCGCGGGCACTGGCGCTCGCACGGAACCCGAAACTGTGGCTCTTCCCCGGCGTCCTGTGCTGCCTGCTGGCCGTCCTCCTCTCCCTGCTCTACATGGGGGGCATCCTCAACCCGAGCGGGCACCTGCACCGGCTGCCGATCGCCCTGGTGAACGAGGACCAGGGCCCGCCGCCGCCCGGGCAGGCGGAGCCCCTCGGCGCCCGGCTGGCCGCGGCCGTGGTGGCCGGCACTCCCGACAGCACCGTCCAGTGGCGGCAGGTGGACGCGGCCGGACTGGGCGAACAGCTCGCCGCCGGCAAGGTCTACGGCGCGCTGGTCGTGCCGAAGGACTTCAGCGCCGCCGTCACCTCGCTGGTCGCCGGCGGCGCCGTCGAGCGGCCGACCGTCACCGTGCTGACCAACCCCGGCATGGGCAGCCTCGGCTCCTCGATCGCCGCGCAGATCGCCCAGAACGCCGCCCACCAGGCCTCGACGGCGCTCGGCGGGCAGCTGCTGGCCGCCGTACCGGCCTCCGGCGCCCCGGGCCCGGACACCGGAGCCACCGCCCGGCTGCTGCTCGCCGACCCGATCGCCGTCACCACCCAGGTCGGCCACCCGATCGGCGGCCACAGCGGGCTCGGCCTGAGCGCCTTCTACTTCACCCTGCTGGCCGTGCTGACCGGCTTCATCGGCGGCAACATCGTCCACAACGGCGTCGACGGCGCGCTCGGCTACAGCGACAGCGAGATCGGCCCCTGGCACACCCGCCGCCCGACCGTCCCGATCAACCGCACCCAGACCCTGCTGCTCAAGATGGTCATGACGGCCGGGATCATGCTGCTCACCACCTCGCTCGTGGTGCTCTGCTCGGTCGGCGTCCTGGGCATGGACGCCCCCCACCTGGCACAGCTGTGGATCTTCGCCTACTGCGCCAGCCTCGCCGTGGGCCTCGGGGTGCAGGCGATCAACGCCGCGTTCGGCGGGATCGGGCAGCTGGTGTCGATGTTCGTCTTCATCGCGCTGGCACTGCCCTCCTCCGGCGCCACCGTCCCGCTCCAGGCGGTCCCCGGCTTCTACCGCTTCCTGAGCCTCTTCGAGCCGATGCGCCAGCTCAGCGACGGCATCCGGGCGATCCTCTTCTTCGACGCCAGGGCCGACGCCGGGCTCACCCGCGGCTGGGTCATGATCGGAATCGGCGCGGCGCTGGCCCTGCTGTTCGGCTTCGGGATGACCCGCTACTACGACCGCAAGGGCCTGCACCGCTGGACGCCCCAGCCCTCCGGCCAGGACACCTGACCGCCGGGGCGGGGCGGCCGGGGCGGTCAGGTGTCCTGGCCGGTCAGGACGCCTTGGTGACGGTCACCTTGAGGTGCTTCATGATCGGCTGGTCGCTCTGGGTGCTGTAGTCGCCGATCGCGCACAGCACGTTCAGCTCCGGCATGTACCCGGCCGCGCAGCCGCGCGGGATGTCGTACGGGACGGCCAGGTAGCCGTGCACCGAGCGGGTGGACCCGTCCCGGGCGGTGCTGGTGACGTCCACCCGGTCGAACTCGTCCAGGCCGCGCTCGCGCATGTCGTCCCGGTTCAGGAACACCAGGGTGCGCAGGTTCCGCACGCCCCGGTAGCGGTCGTTGTCCGAGTAGATGGTGGTGTTCCACTGGTCGTGCGAGCGCATCGTGCCCAGCGCCAGGGTGCCCGGCTCGGGGACGACGTCGGGCAGCGGGGCGGCGGAGAACTCGGCCTTGCCGGAGCGGGTGTCGAAGACCAGCTCGCGGGCCGGCTGCTTGATCCGGAAGCCCAGCGGCAGCCGCACCCGGCGGTTGAAGTCCTCGAAGCCGTCGAGGACCTGGGCCATGGTGTCGCGGATGCGGTCGTAGTCCTCGATGTACCACTCCCAGGGGGTGGAACTGTCCGGCAGCGCCGCGCGGGCCATCCCGGCGACGATCGCGGGCTCGGAGAGCAGGTGCGGCGAGGCCGGGCGCTTCATGCCGACCGACAGGTGCACCATGCTCATCGAGTCCTCGACCGAGGTGGACTGCACCCCGGCCCGCTGGTGGTCCTTCTCGGTCCGGCCCAGGCACGGCAGGATCAGCGCGGCCCGCCCGTGCACCAGGTGGCTGCGGTTCAGCTTGGTGCTCACCTGGACGGTCAACTCGCAGGACTCCAGGGCCTGGTAGGTGTACGGGGTGTCCGGCGCGGCGAGCGCGAAGTTGCCGCCCATGCCGACGAACACCGTGATGTCGCCGCGCCGCATCGCCTCGATCGTGCCGACGGTGTCCAGCCCGTGCTCGCGCGGCGGCTCGATCCCGCACACCTCGGCGAGCCGGTCCAGGAACGCGCCGGCGGGCCGGTGGTCGATGCCGCAGGTGCGGTTGCCCTGGACGTTGCTGTGCCCGCGCACCGGGGAGGGGCCGGCCCCCTCCCGGCCCAGATTGCCGCGCAGCAGCAGGAGGTTGACGATCTCCCGGACGGTGTCCACCCCGTGCTCGTGCTGGGTGACGCCCAGGCACCAGCTGAAGATCGAGCGGTCGGCCTCCCGGTAGACCCGCGCCGCCTTGAGGATCTCGGCCCGGTCCAGCCCGCTCTGCCGCTCGATCTCCTCCCAGGGCGTGGCCAGGCAGACCTCGCGGTACGCCTCGAACCCGCTGGTGTGGCGGTCGATGAACAGCCGGTCCAGCGCCCGGTCGTCGGCCGCGGACTGCTCCAGGATCGCCTTCGCCATGCCGCGCAGCAGCGCCATGTCGCCGCCGATCCGCGGCTGGAGGTTCAGGGTACTGGTGCGGGTGGCCCGGTTCAGCGCCATGTCGGTGAAGTCGTGCGGGATGATCGTCCGGGTCGCCGCCGCCTCGACCAGCGGGTTGACGTGCACGATCTGCGCGCCCCGCTTGTACGCCTCGGCCAGCGAGGTGAGCATCCGGGGCGCGTTGGAGGCCGCGTTGACGCCCAGGATGAACAGGGCGTCGGTGACCTCCCAGTCCTTGAGGTCGACCGTCCCCTTCCCGGTGCCGAGCGAGGCCTGCAGGGCCCGGCCGCTGGCCTCGTGGCACATGTTGGAGCAGTCGGGCAGGTTGTTGGTGCCCAGCTCGCGGGCCATCAGCTGGTAGAGGAACGTCGCCTCGTTGCCGAGTCGGCCGGAGGTGTAGAAGGCGGCCCGGTTGGGGTCGTCCAGCCCGCGCAGGGTGCGGCCGACCAGGGCGAACGCGTCCTTCCAGCCGATCGGGACGTAGTGGTCGGTGTCCGGGTCGTAGACCATCGGCTCGGTGAGCCGGCCCTGGTCCTCCAGCGCGAAGTCGCTCCACCCGGACAGCTCGGTCACCGTGTGGGCGGCGAAGAACTCCCGGCCGACCCGCTTGCGGGTCATCTCCCAGGTGACGTGCTTGATGCCGTTCTCGCAGATGTCCAGGTGCAGGCCCTTGGTGTCGTCGGGCCAGGCGCAGCCGGGGCAGTCGAAGCCGCTGTTCTCGTGGTTCATCCGCATCACCGCCCGCGGCCCGTCCAGGTACGCGCCCTCGCGCACCATGAAGCGGGTGACGCTCTTGGCGGCGCCCCAGCCGGCGGCCGGGTGGTGGTACGGCTGGACGTGGGGCGGGCCGGCGGGGGAGGGGCCGACCTCCTCCTGCCCCGGGGGCTCCTGCGGGGGAGTGGTGACGGCGTCGTCGGAGGTGGTCACGGGCCTCGCCTTCCGTCGCACGGGGTCGGACACCCGGCGTTGCAGTCGACGCTACGTCCGGAGGCCGGACCCCGCGCGTCGAGCGGTCGTGGCTCGGGCGGTCGTGTCCCGGTCCCGGCCCGCACGGTCATGCCCCGGTCCCGTCCCGGACGGTCATGCCCCGGTCCCCGGTCCCCGGTCTCGGGCCCGGGTCTCGGGCCCGGGCGATCACGTCCCCGGCAGGCTGCCGAGCACGGTGGCCACCTCGGTGAGCCGGGCGACCTCCAGCAGGGCGCGGGCCATCACCGAGCCGGGCTCCCGGGCGGCGATCACCAGTCCGATCGGCGCGCTGTGCGCCGGCTCCGTCAGCGGGACCGCCCGCATCCCGCGCGGCACGCCGAACACGTGCAGCCACGCGTACGGCACGACGCTCGCCCAGTGCCCGGTGCGGACGTGGGCGAAGAGCGAGGCCACCGAGTCGGTCTCGACCCGGGGCGTCGGCGCCAGCCCGAGCCCCGCGAACACCTCGTCCAGCACCCGGCGGCCCTGCATGCCCGGGTGCAGCAGGCACAGCGGCAGTCGGGAGGCCTGCTCCCAGGTCGCCCGCGGGTGCTGGGCCGGCTCGTCGGCCAGACCGGTCAGCAGGACGTACCGCTCCTCGTACAGCGGGAGTGCGCGCAGGTCGTCCTCGCCCGGTCCGGGCAGGTAGGTGACGCCCGCGTCGATCTCGAAGTTCCGTACCTGGCGCAGGAGTTCATCGGATCGAAGGTCGGTGGACAGCTCCACGGCGGCCAGCGGGTGGGCGGTGCAGAACGGCCCGGTGAGCAGCGACACGGCGCCCGAGGCGGTCGGCACCGAGCCGATCCGCAGCCGTCCGCTCAGGCCGGTGCGCAGCGCGTCCACCTCGTCCCGGAGGGCGTCCCGGTCGGCCAGGATGCGCTGCGCCCACAGCACGATCCGCTCGCCCTCGGGGGTCAGGCCCTCGTAGGCGCGGCCGCGCCGCACCAGCAGCACCTTCAGCTCGTCCTCCAGCTTGCGCAGCGCCTCGGAGAGGGCGGGCTGGGAGACGTGGCAGGCCTGGGCGGCGCGGGCGAAGTGGCGCTCCCGGGCGAGCGCGACGAGGTATTCGAGCTGGCGGAACAGCATCGCCTACTCGACTCCGGTGGCGGTGGCGGTGGCGGTGGCGGTGGCGGGGGCGGTGGCGGGGGCGGTGCTGGCGCCGGTGGTGGTGGCCGGCGTGGAGGTGTCGACGCGGTCGGTGCGGGTGTAGACGTTCATCGAGTCGCCGCGCAGGAAGCCGACCAGGGTCAGCCCGCTCTCCTCCGCGAGGTCCACGGCCAGCGAGGACGGCGCGGAGACCGCCGCGAGCACCGGGATGCCCGCCATCACCGCTTTCTGCACCAGCTCGAAGGAGGCCCGCCCGCTGACCATCAGCACCGTGCCGCGGGCCGGCAGCAGGCCCTCGCGCAGCGCGTGGCCGACCACCTTGTCCACCGCGTTGTGCCGGCCCACGTCCTCGCGCAGGCAGAGCAGTCGCCCGTCGGCGTCGAACAGCCCGGCCGCGTGCAGGCCGCCGGTGCTGTCGAAGACCTTCTGGGCGGCGCGCAGCCGGTCGGGCAGCGCGGAGAGCAGCGAGGGGGTCACGCGCAGCCCGTCCCCGGCGACGCTCCACGGCGCGGTGGTGCGCACCGCGTCCAGGCTCGCCTTGCCGCACAGGCCGCAGGAGGAGGTGGTGTAGAAGTTGCGCTCCAGCGAGGCGTCGGGCGCCGGCACACCGGGGGCGAGCAGGACGTCCACCACGTTGTAGGTGTTGCCCCCGTCGGCGGTGGCACCGGCGCAGTAGCGGATGCCCGCCACCTGCTCGGCGGCGTGCGCCACGCCCTCGCTGACCAGGAACCCGGCCGCCAGGTCGAAGTCGCTGCCCGGGGTGCGCATGGTCACCGTCAGCGCGCGCCCGCCGACCCGGATCTCCATCGGCTCCTCGGCGGCCAGGGTGTCGGGACGGTACGAGGGCGCGCCCTGGCGCAGGCGCAGCACTCTGCGGGGGACGGTCACTCGGCCCATGGTCGTCGGCTCCTCGATGGTCTCCGTCAGGTCTGTACGGATGAATCCTCCCCCCTGGCGGCGGCGTACGGGTCCGGCGGGTCGGGCAGGTGGCGGCGGCTGTGCGCGGCGGTGACCGCCAGGCAGAGCAGACCGACGGCCGCCATGCCCGCCAGCAGCGCCGGATAGGAGGCGTGGCCGGCGGTGCCGGCGAGCAGCAGCGGGGTGAGGAAGCCGCTGGAGGTGATGCTCTGGTAGAGGGAGGCGGAGGTCGGCCCGGATGTGCGCGGGGTCAACCGCTCCACCTCGTGCAGCCCCGCGCCGAGCGTCAGCCCGTACCCGGTGCCGAGGACGAGGGCGGCGGCCACCACCAGGCCCACCGAGTCGAGGGCGGCGGCGAGGGCGCCGAGCAGCAGCCCGGCGATCACCGTGGCCATCGCGGTGAGGGTGGCCCGGGCACTGTCCGCGTCGTCCAGCCGGGCGGCGAAGGGCTGGACGACCACGCCCGTGGCCAGGGTCAGCGCCGCGACCAGGCCGCTGAACAGCGGCGCGTAGCCGGGCACCCGGTCGGCGACCAGCGGCGGCAGTACCACGTACGCCACCGTGGCGGCGCCGAGCACGGCCGGGCTGGCGGGCAGGACCACGTAGCGGAACCGGGGGGTGGCGGACGGCCGCCGGTCCGTTGCCGTTGTTGCTTCCGCCGTTGCCGTTGCCGTTGCCGTTGCCGTTGCCGTTGCCGCCGCCGCGGCCGTGGCTCCGGGCGGTCTCCGGGAGTCCGCGGGTGGCCCGCAGCACCAGCAGGCAGCCCAGCGCATGGGCGAGGGCGGGCAGCACCGTCGGGCCGGGCAGCCACTCGGCGATCACCCCGGAGGCCAGCGCGCCCGCCGCGAAGCCCGTACCGGTGGCGTACATCGCCCGGCGGGCGCTCCGCTCGGGCGGGACGGCGGGCCCGGAGAGCTCGCGCAGCCAGGCCGTCCCGGCCAGGAAGACCAGCCCGGCCGCGAAGCCGGTGGCCAGCCGGGCGGCGTACACCGAGGGCTCGTCCGGCAGCGCCAGCACCACGCTGGCGGCGGCGGACAGGCCCAGCGCGCCGCGCACCGTCCGCCGCCGGCCGTACCGGTCCGCGGCGGGCCCGCCCAGCAGCAGACCGGGCAGCAGGCCGAGCAGGTAGACCGAGAACATCGCGGCCAGCGAGAGCGCCGACCAGTCGGTGCGCGCCCGGTACACGGTGGCCAGCGCGGTGAACTGGTTGGCGCCCCAGGCGGCGACGGCGACGGCGGCGGCCGCCGGGAGCCAGTGGGCGGTGCGGGGCACGGGCATTCCGTCGGTACCGCCCATGCGCTGTCCTGCCCCGTTTCCGGCTTTCCGGCCATTCCTGGATTTCCGCAGTCCAGTGTGCGGTCCGTCGCCGCGGGCGTCAAAGAAGTGAATCCTGTGAGCCGATAAGCGGCGCCTATCGGAGATTCGACGGATATCCCTTTGCCGGGTGTCCGGAAAACCTGCCGGACATTCCGAAAGAACGATCGGGAATTCCGCTCCGATCATTCCGTTCGGATTATTCCGCCCCGGCTACTGCGTGCCGGCTATTCCGTGCCGCCCACCGACAGCACCACCGCGCTGGCCGCGCCGGCCGGCGTCTCGTAGTTCACCGTCTCCCCGGCGTGCCGCCCGAGCAGCGCCTTCCCGAGCGGGCTGTCGAAGGTCACCAGGGTGAGGTCCCGCTCCTCCGCCAGCTCGGAGATCTCGACCGTCTCCTCCGTGCCGTCGTCGAACCGCACGGTGACCGTCGATCCCACCCCCACCACCCGCGCGGACGGCTTCCCGGCCACCTCGGCCTCCCGCAGCCGCGCCTCCAGCTCGGTGATCCGCCGGTCCAGCCGGGTCACCTCCGACGCCCGCTGCAACTCGTCCGCCGCATCCGCCCGGTCCCCCACCGGCTCCAGCCCGCGCAGCGTCGCGGCCACCTTCTCCCGTTCCTCCCGCAACTGCGCCAGGTCCGCCTGCACCGCACGCAGGCCCTCGGCACTGATCGGTTCCGGCCCACCGCTCATCCCACGCTCCCGGGGCTGCTCGTCACACGCTCGAACACCGGCCGCCTCCCATTACCCCACCCCTCCGGGCCCCGGGCAACTTCCGGGCCGATCGACCACCCGGAACGATTCGTCGAGGACGCGTCGCCCGGGGCGCCGCGGGTCACCGTGCGAGCAGCTGCGCCGGGACGACCGGTTCGAGGAAGACGCTCGGTGTGCCGTGCCAGGACACGCTGAGGGCCTCGCGTGCACGCGTGCACGCCACGAAGAGCAGGCTCAACTCGCCGCTGAGGTCCTCCTGGTGCTGCAGCGGGTCGGTGTCCACCGGGGTGATCGCGCTGCGCATGGGCACCAGGCCGTCGCTCACGCCCACCACGGCGACGCAGCGGAACTCCAGGCCCTTCATCCGGTGCATGGTCCCGACCCGGACGCCGGGGGACGGCGCGTTGCCGAGCACGTAGGCGGGCGTCCCGGCCTGCTCCAGGGCCTGGGCGACCTCGCGGCCGAGCTGGGCGGTCCGGGCGGCGACGCCGATGTCCTCCGGGGCGACGCCGGACGCGGTCCACTCCGCGATCCGGGCGACGAGGTCCTGGATCTCGTCGGCCTTGTCGACGTGGCCGTGCACCTCGGGGTGCGCGCCGTGCAGGGTCGAGTGGTAGCCGACGAGGGAGTCCTCGCCGCCGTCCATGTCGTCGGGCCGCTCGCCGGTCAGCAGGGACGCGGACCAGCTGATGATCTCGTGGGTGGTCCGGTAGTTGACCCGCAGTCGGGAGGACCGTCCGACGACCTGGATTCCGAGTGAGCGCAGCGAGACCTTGTTCCCGTAGATCCGCTGGTGCGGGTCGCCGGCGAGGAACAGGTCGTCCGGTCCGGACGCGACGATCGCGCGGAGGAACCTCCACTGCGCGGGGTGGAGGTCCTGCGCCTCGTCGATCACCACGTGCCGGAACGGGCGGTCGTCCTGTTCGTCGAGCGCCCGCGCGGCCTGCGCGCAGACCTGCAGGAACGTCAACTCCCCGGCCTGTCGCAGCTCGTCCTCGAACGCGGCCACCGCACGCCACACTTGGGCCTTCTGCAGCGGACCGAGGGCCGTACCGCGGCCGGACCGCTGTGCCTTCAGGTACTGCTCCGGGCTCTCGATCGCCTGGGCCAGGACGACCTGCCGCCACTCCTGGTCCAGGAAGACGTCGGTGAAGTCGATCCCGAGCCGGCGGACGATCCGGCCCCAGCGGGCGAGGACCGCGCGCCGGTTGAAGACGGTCTTCAGTGGGGCGCCGCCCCGCGAGCGGCGGAGCACCTCGTTCGCCAGCGCGTCGACGGTGACCACCCGGACCTTCGCCCTGATCCGCTCGTCCGTGATGAGCAGCGTGAGGCAGCGTTCGAGCTCGCCGGCGAGGTCCTTGGTGAAGGTGGTCAGCAGAATCGATCCGTCAGGTGCGTCCGGCGGCAGCCGGCGCGCCAGGTGATAGGCCCGGTGCAGGGCCACCACCGTCTTCCCGGTCCCGGGGCCGCCGGTCACCCGGGCCGGCCCGTTGTACGACTCCCGGTAGGCGATCCGGTACTGGGCCGGGTGCAGGAAGATCCGCCACACGTCGAACGGGCGCTCCAGGATCTCCCGCAGTTCCTCGGGGCCGGACACCAGAGCGACCCGGCCGCGCGCGTGGGCCATCGCCGAGACCAGCCCGTCCTCGGGCTGCGCGGCGTTCACCGGAGCCGCCGCCCGCGCGTACGCCTGGACGATCTCACGGTCGATGTCGGCCGGCTCCATCCCGCTCGCGAGGCCGATCAGAACGTCGAACTGCTGCTCCGGCAGGACCCGGTGGAGCGCCTCCAGATGGGCCTCGTCCGGAAGCAGCCGGATGATCGGCAGGATCTCCTCCTCGATGCCCAGGCTGCGCAGGACCTTGTCGGAGCGGTCGGCGAAGAGCCTCCGGGGTTCGTCGGGGGCCAGGGCCCTCAGCGACTCCGTGGCGCGTTCCAGGGCGACGTCGTTGCGGATCTCGACGCCCTGGGTGGCGGCGTTCACCGAGGCCCGGTGCTTGTACGCCCAGTCGTTCGCCTTGTCGTGGGGGAGCACCTTCAACAGCATGTACCCGTCGCCCCGGTCGGCCTTGAGGACCACCCCGCGCCAGAAGTCGGTGATCCGGATGGTCCGGATCCGGGGGTCCCGCTGGTGGGTGAGCTTCTCCAGATGCGCGCCGGTGTGCGTCGCTCCGGTGAACTTCTCGAACACGTCGAAGACCCTGCGCTGCACGGATTTCTCCAGTGCCGCGAACTCCAGCAGAAAGTCCCGGTGCATACCCAGCGTCGCCACCCCGGCCCCCTCGCGCGCCCCGGCCCGTCCGCGCGGCCGGGCAGTGCGCCTCACTGTACTGGCCCCGGTGATCACTCGCGGCGGGCCGCCCGGCGGCGGGCCGGTCGGGGGTGGCGGTGATCACCTTCGGGGGTGGGGCGGGGGTGAACGCGCAGGTCGGGGGCTCGGGCGGGGAGGGCGGGGGAGGGACCGGCGGTCGGGGCGCGGGCGGGCGAAGCTACCATGTGGGCAACACCCTCAGCTCGAAAGATGGACTTGTGACTGTCAACGACGACGTGTTCACGGACTGGAAGAACCGCGAGGAGATCGCGGAGTCGATGATCCCGATCATCGGGCGGCTGCACCGGGAGAGGGACGTCACCGTTCTGCTCCACAGCCGTTCCCTGGTGAACAAGTCGGTGGTCAGCATCCTCAAGACGCATCGCTTCGCCCGGCAGATAGCCGGCGAGGAGCTCTCGGTCACCGAGACGATGCCGTTCCTGGAGGCACTGACCGCCCTGGACCTCGGCCCCTCGCAGATCGACCTCGGCATGCTCGCCGCGACGTACAAGGCGGACGACCGCGGCCTGTCGGTGGCGGAGTTCACCGCCCGGGCCGTCGTCGGTGCCACCGGCGAGAACAAGCTGGAGCGCCGGTCCGGGCAGGACGTCGTGCTGTACGGGTTCGGCCGCATCGGCCGGCTGGTCGCCCGCCTGCTGGTCGAGAAGGCCTCGGGCAACGGCCTGCGGCTGAAGGCCATCGTCGTGCGCAACAGCGGCGGCGACGACCTGGTCAAGCGCGCCTCGCTGCTGCGCCGTGACTCCATCCACGGCCAGTTCCAGGGCACGATCACCGTCGACGAGGCGAACAACAAGATCATCGCCAACGGCAACGAGATCACGGTGATCTACTCCGACGACCCGACCAAGGTCGACTACACGGAGTACGGGATCAAGGACGCGATCCTGATCGACAACACCGGCCGCTGGCGCGACCGCGAGGGCCTGTCGAAGCACCTGCGCCCCGGTATCGCCAAGGTCGTGCTGACCGCGCCGGGCAAGGGCGACGTCCCGAACATCGTGCACGGCGTGAACCACGACACGATCAAGCCGGACGAGCAGATCCTCTCCTGCGCCTCCTGCACCACCAACGCCATCGTCCCGCCGCTGAAGGCGATGGAGGACGAGTACGGCGTGGTCCGCGGCCACGTGGAGACCGTCCACTCGTTCACCAACGACCAGAACCTGCTGGACAACTACCACAAGGCCGACCGCCGCGGCCGCTCGGCGCCGCTGAACATGGTGATCACCGAGACCGGTGCCGCCTCGGCCGTCGCCAAGGCCCTGCCGGACCTCCAGGCGAAGATCACCGGCAGCTCGATCCGCGTCCCGGTGCCGGACGTCTCCATCGCGATCCTCAACCTCCAGCTCAAGCGGGAGACCAACCGCGAGGACGTCCTGGAGTACCTGCGGAACGTCTCGCTGACCTCGCCGCTGAAGCGCCAGATCGACTTCACCGACTCGCCCGACGCCGTCTCCAGCGACTTCATCGGCTCGCGCCACGCCTCGATCGTGGACGCCGGCGCGACCAAGGTCGAGGGCGACAACGCGATCCTCTACCTGTGGTACGACAACGAGTTCGGCTACTCGTGCCAGGTGATCCGGGTCGTCCAGTACATCTCGGGCGTCGAGTACCCGACCTTCCCGGTTCCGGCGGTCTGATCCACCGGTAGGGCAGGACGACACAGCGGTACGACGAGCAGCACGGCGGGGCGGTGACCGACAGGTCGCCGCCCCGTCGGCGTTCGCGGGCGGGGCGGTCGCTATCTTGAGGGGTCACTGACAGGTCTAGGGAGGGCGACGGGGATGGGTGGTCGGCGGGTGCTTGCCGCGGTGGCGGCGGCGGGGGTGCTGACGGGCGTGCTGGCCGGGTGCTCCTCCGGGGGGTCGAAGGGGGTCGGCGGGGCGGCGGCCGCGGGTTCGTCCGCGTCGGGTCCGGCGGCGACGTCGACGGGTACGGCCGGGGCGTCCGCGTCCGCGTCCGGGTCCGCGGCTGCGCCCGCGCCCGCGCCGAGCGGGTCGGACGCCGGGGCGCCCGGGGCGGGTTCGGCGCCCGCCTCCGCGCCGGCCCCGGCCGCGGTGGAGGCGCCGCACGGGGACCTGGAGGTGGCGCTGCTGGACGACAAGGTGGTCGGGCAGGTGCTGCCGGACGCCAAGGCGATGGCCGGCTGGGAGGAGGAGAAGCGGAAGGTCGACACGGCCGACCACAAGGTCACCTGCGCCGGTGCCGCCGCCGCCTCGTGCGCCGGAAAGCCGCTCAGCGGGTCGGTCCGGTTCTCCTCGGGGGACGTGGTCGTCCGCTTCCTGGTGGACACCCTGCCCAGCCGGGACGCGGCGGCGCAGCGGCTGAAGGAGAGCTACGCCTCGTACGCCGCCGGGCCGTTCAAGAAGATCGACACCCCGGTGCTGGGCAGCGAGAGCCAGGCCT
Organism: Kitasatospora sp. NPDC054768; assembly: GCF_053612025.1. Classification (NCBI taxonomy): domain Bacteria; kingdom Bacillati; phylum Actinomycetota; class Actinomycetes; order Kitasatosporales; family Streptomycetaceae; genus Kitasatospora; species Kitasatospora sp. NPDC054768. The sequence goes on along the minus strand of NZ_JBSHBN010000012.1, from coordinate 64,207 downwards.
TCCAGGGGCCGCTGGCCGAGGGCGAGGGCGTCGGCATCGTGGTGCGCTCGGGCACCGTGGTGGCGAGCGTGACCAGCGAGGGCGGTCCGGTGGACGTGGCCGCGACGCGGAAGTTCGCGGTGATGCTGGTCAATCGGATCGAGCAGGCCCAGGCCGGGAAGGCGCCGGACGCCGGGCCGGGCGTGGGCTGAGGGGCCCCTCCCCGCACGGGCGGGGCGCTGGGCTGGGGAAACGGATGTCAGTCGACCGTGATATGTACCTATCTCGTGGCCACTGTGCGGCCATGCGAAAGATGCCGATGACGTTCGAGGGGGCCAGACATGCCGCTGTTCCGACGCCGCTCCGGCGGGGAGGGCGGGGAGGACCGGGCCGAGCGGCGCGGGTTCGGGTTCGGCTTCGGCCGACGGGGAGCCGGATCGGCCGCGCCGGCCGGTGCTGCCGAGCCGCGGCTCGACCCGGCGTACGGGGACGAGTCGGTGCGTCTGGCGCTCCGCCAGGCCGCCGACGGGGACTGGGCCGCGCTGCGCCCCGCGCTCGCCGCCGCCGAGGGCGAGGACCTGACCTTCCTGGTCGGCGCGATAGCCGACGTGCCCCGGGTCGAGCAGTGGACGTCCCGCGCGCTGGCCGACACCCCGGACGACACGCTGCTGCTGTTGCTGTCCGGTGCCCGGCACATCGACTGGGGCTGGGAGGCCCGGACGGGTGCCCGGGCCAAGGACGTCACCGAGGAGCGGTGGAAGGTGTTCCACGAGCGGCTGGAGGTCGCCGAGGAGCAACTGCTGGAGGTCGCCGAGCGCGAGCCGTCCTGGCACGCCCCCTGGCGGTTCCTGCAGACCAGCGCCCTCGGGGCCTCGCTCGGCCCGGAGGTCGCCACCAGCCGCTTCGAGGCCGCGGTGCGCCGGGCGCCCGGGAACTCCGCCTCGCACTGGGTCAGGCTGCAGCAGCTGAGCGCCAAGTGGGGCGGTTCGCACGAGGAGATGCACGAGTTCGCCCGCTCCGTGATGCTCGCGGCCCCGGACGGCAGTCGCCTCGGTGAGCTGGTCGCGGTCGCGCACCTGGAGCACTGGCTGGCCCTCCCGGACGGCGAGGACCGCGCCTACCTGACCAGTCCGGCCGTGGTGGCCGGGCTGCAGGAAGCGGCCTTCCGGTCCGTCCTGCACCCGGCCTTCGTGCCGGCGCGCGGCTGGCAGGGCGCCTTCAACACCTTCGCGATGGCCTTCTCCCTCGCCGACCAGCCCAAGACCGCGCGCCTGCTGTTCGAGGCGTTGGACGGCTTCGTGACCGAATCGCCCTGGCACTACCTGTCGGGCAATCCGGTCAAGGCCTTCCGCGCCCACCGCGACCGCTGCACCTCGTACTGGCGCTGAGGCGTGCCGGTGCCGGTGCCGGTACCGACCCGCACCCGCACCCCACCACCGCCATCCACCCCGCGATCGAAAGAGCCTCCGGTGTCCCCTACCGACAACCCGACGAGTGCGCACACCTTCCAGGTGGACCTGCGCGGTCTGGTGGACCTGCTCTCCCACCACCTCTACTCCAGCCCGCGGGTCTACCTGCGCGAGCTGCTGCAGAACGCGGTGGACGCGATCTCCGCCCGCCGCGCCCTCGACCCGGAGGCGCCGGCCAGGATCACCGTCCGCGCCGACGACGAGCTGTCCGTCACCGACACCGGCATCGGCCTGACGGAGAAGGACGTCCACACCTTCCTCGCCACCATCGGCCGCAGCTCCAAGCGCGACGCCGACGGCCGGCTCGACGGCGCCGGGCTCGCCAAGGCCCGCGGCGACTTCATCGGCCAGTTCGGCATCGGCCTGCTCGCCTGCTTCGTGGTCGCCGACGAGATCACCGTGGTCACCCGCTCCGCCGCCGCCCCGGACGCCCCGGTGATCGAGTGGCGCGGCAGCTCCGACGGCAGCTACACCATCCGCACGCTGCCCGCCTCGGCCAAGCCCGAGCCGGGCACCACCGTCACGCTGGCCCCGCGCGCCGACGCCGCCGAGTGGACCCGCCCCGGCCGGGTCCTCACCCTCGCCCGGGACTTCGGCAGCCTGCTGCGCCACGACGTCACGGTGATCGACGCCGCCGGCACCGAGCACCGGGTCAACCGCATCCCGCCGTGGGCCGAGCGCCACGCCTCCCCGCTGGCCAGGCGCGACGCGCTCACCGAGTACTGTCGCGCCGCCTTCGACTTCACCCCGCTCGACACCATCGAGCTGGACCTGCCGCTGGTCGGCCTGCGCGGCGTCGCGTACGTGCTGCCGGACGCCGCCCCGCCCTCGCGCCGCAACGGCCACCGGGTGCACCTCAAGGGCATGCTGCTCTCCGACCAGGCCGACGAACTGCTGCCGGACTGGGCCTTCTTCGTCCGCTGCGTCGTCGACACCGACGGGCTGCGCCCGACCGCCTCCCGCGAGGGCCTGTACGCCGACGAGACGCTGGCCGCCGTCCGGGACGCGCTCGGCGCCCGGATCCGCGACTGGCTGACCGGCCTGTCCGCGAGCGACCCGGCGCTGCTGCACCGCTTCCTTTCCGTCCACCACCTGGCCGTCAAGGAACTCGCCCGCTACGACGACGAGTTGCTGCGGATGATGCTGCCCTGGCTGCCGTTCGAGACCACCGACGGCAACGTCACCCTGGACGAGTTCGCCCGCAGCCACCCGACGGTGCTGGTGACCCGTACGGTCGAGGAGTTCCGCCAGGTCGCCCCGATCGCCGCCGCGGCCGGGCTCGGCGTGGTCAACGGCGGCTACACCTACGACCACGACCTGGTCCACCGGCTGCCCGAGATCCGGCCCGGCGTCTCGGTCTCCGACCTCGACCCGGGCACCGTCACCGCGCACCTGGACACCGTGGACCCGGCCGTCGAGCTGGCCGCCAACGCCTTCCTGGCGATCGCCCGCGAGGTCGTCGGCCGGTTCGACTGCGACGTCGCGCTGCGCAGCTTCCACCCGACCAACGCGCCCGCCCTGCTGCTCGACAACCGGGAGGCCCGGCACGAGCGCACCAGGGCCCAGCTCGCCGACGAGGCCGACGGGCTGTGGGCGGACATCCTCGGCTCGCTGCGCGCCGAGGTGCCCCGCGCCCAACTGGTGCTCAACCACCTCAACCCGCTGGTGCGCCGCGCCGCCACCGTCACCAGCCGCGAGCTGGCCGTCACCGCCGTCGAGGCGCTGTACGGGCAGGCCGTGCTGATGACCCGCCGCCCGCTCAAGGCCAGCGAGTCCGCCCTGCTCAACCGCTCGTTCATCAGCCTGCTGGACCACGCCATGCTCGGCCACGAGGCGGCGGGAACCCCCGAAGGCGACAAGGAGGCGTGATGCTGGACACCCCCGACGCGGTGATGGCCGCGCTGCGCGAGAACGACGCCCGCCCGTACGGCCGGACCAGGACCGTCACGGCCGAGGAACTCGTCGACGCCGCCGAGCAGTTCGAGGACACCGGGATCCGCTCGATGGCCCTGCTGGAACTGATGGAGGCCTACGAGTACGACGGCGAGCGCAGCAAGAGCCCGGTCGTCTTCGCCCGCATCCTCAAGCTCTGGGACACCGACCCGGACGGCTTCGGCGAATGGGCCCGGCGCCAGGTGCTCTGGCGCTTCAAGTGGGTCGCCGACGCGCTCAAGGACACCCCGGACGTCCCGCTCGCGGCGATCCGGCGCTGGCACACCGAGCTGCGCGACCGCTACCGCACGGCCGGCCACGACCTCCAGCCGTACTACGCCCAGCGCTACCACCTGGCCGTGCAGACCGGCCTCGACGTGCAGGACGCCTACGAACTGTGGGCGGCCCGCCCGCGCTCCGAGCTGAGCGACTGCCACGCCTGCGAGACCCGCGCCCGCGCCCGGCACTTCATCGCCGCCGGGGACGACGCCCGGGCGCTGGAGGTGATCGCCCCGGTGCTGGACGGCCGCAGCGGCTGCGAGCAGGAGCCCTACCTCAGCCAGGCCACCGCCCTGCTCGCGCAGCTGCGCCGGGGCCGGTTGGACGAGGCCCGCTCCGGCCACCTCTCCGGCTACCGCTACGCCCGGGGCAAGGCCTCGATGCTGAACGCCGTCGGCCTGCACATCGAGTTCTGCGCGCTGTCCGGCAACGAGCCGCGCGGCCTGGAACTGGTCGCCGAGAACCGGGACCTGTTCGCGGTCACCGGCGAACCCGCGGCCCGGCTGGGCTTCCTGACCGGCGTCGAGGTGCTGCTCGCCCTGCTCGCCCGGGCCGGCCACGGCGGACTCGCGGTCAGCGGCCCGGCGGGCACCACCTGGACGGTGGATTCCCTGCTGGCCCACGTGCGCACCGAGGCCGACGCGCTGGCCGCGCGCTTCGACGCCCGCAACGGCACCGGCGCGGTCGGCGCCGAGCGGCGCGCCCGGCTGGCCGTCGAGCCGCTGCTCGCCGAGCCGCTGGCACTGGGTGTGCGGGCCGTCGCCGCGCCGGGGCTGTCCGACGCCCCGGCCGTCGCTCCCGCGCCGCGCCGGACGGTCGAGCCGGAGCCGGAGGACTTCACCGCCCTGGTGCTGCGGGCCCGCGAGCTGGAGGTGCTCGGCCACCCGGACGCCGACCGGCTGTGGAAGCGGGTCGCCGAGCGCGCCGGGGCCGCGGACTTCGTCCACCCGCGGAGCGCCGAGCTGGGCGGCCCCGAGCGGCTGCGCGCCGAACTCGCCGAGCAGCGTGCCCACGAGGCGCTCCAGCGGGACGCGTACGCGGAGGGCAAGGCCGGGCTGCTGGCCGCCGCCGAGCTGTTCGAGCAGGCGGGGTTGGCCGGGTCGGCGCTGATGTGCCGTGCCCGGACCCTCATCGCGGACCTGGATGACGAGAGCGACGGGGGCGAGAGCACCCGGAACGAGAGCGCCCGGAACGAGAGCGCCGGGCACGAGAGCGACGGCGGCTCGGGTCGCAGCGCGGACGCGGACGCGGACGCGGACGCGGATGCGGACGCGGACACCGGGCACAGCGGCCGGCGGGCCGACTGGGCGGCGCTCGACGCGGCGCTGGCGCGGGCCGAGGAGCTGCGCGCCGGCGGCGAACTGACCGACGACGACTACCTGATCGTGCTGCAGACCCGCGCCTACGCCGCCCACCACGACCTGGTCGAGACGCTGCCCGAGCCCGCCGACGAGGTGGCCGAGCGCTTCGAGGCGGTGGTCGGGGCCTACCGGCGCACGGCCGTGGAGCTCGGCTCCGAGCGGCGGGCCGCCACCTCCCGGCAGTACACCGCCGACGCCGCCGCCCGGAAGGGCCTGCTGGCCGAGGCGGAGGCCGAACTGCGCGAGGTGCTGGCCCAGTTGGACGCCGCCGAGCTGCCCTGGCACACCCCGCGGGTGCTCGGCCTGCTGGGCCAGGTGCTGTTGCAGAGCCGCGAGCCGGGCCAGGCGGTCGAGGTGTTCCACCGGGCGCTGGCCGAGGCCGTGCGCTGGGGCGACGACTCCTACCCGTACGCGCCGACGTACATGATGCTCGGCCACGGCTGCCTCCAGGTGGGGGACCTCGGCGGCGCCGTCCGCGCGCTGTCGGAGGCGGCCGCGCGCTACGACCGCAAGGGCACCGAGGCGGTCGAGGAGGCCACCCGGGTGCGCATGCAGCTGGCCGACGTGCTGCGCGACACCGGGCGGGCGGCGGACGCGGTGGCCGTGCTGGAGTCGGTGCTGCTGGACGCGTCGGCGGCCCGGCTGGACGTGCGGATGCTCGCCCAGGCCCGGCTGGACCTCGCCCGGGGGCTGTCCGAGCTGGAGGAGCACCGGGACGCCGCCGAGGAGTACCTGCGGCTGGCCGACCTGGTGGCCGGCTGGGAGGACCAGGAGACCCACACCATGGTCGCCTGCGAGGCCACCCTGGCGCTCGCCCGGGCGGAGCGCCCGGGCGCCGCCGAGGCGGCGCTGGCCCGCGCCCGCGAGGCGCACGGCAAGGCCCCGCAGGTGGACCAACTGGCCTCCACCCTGCGGGAGTTGGCTCGGATGACGATGCGGGAGCAGGGCGCGGAGGGGCTGGCGGCGGCGCTCGCCCTGCTGGCCGAGGCGGACGCGGTCGGAGAGGCGGCCGAACAGGGCGGCGAGGAGTACAACTCCTGGTACCTGCGCGGTGGTTCGCACTACGAGCGGGCGCGCTCGCTGGCCGTCGCCGGGCGGTACGAGGAGGCGCTGGCCGAGGCCGAGCGGGCCGTCCCGGAGTACGAGGCGGGCGGCGAGCGGGCCGAGTCGCCGCGGGCGGAGTCGGTCCGGCTGGCCGCGCTGATCGAGGGCAGCGACCTCGGTCGCACCGAGGCGGCGGTGGACCGGCTGACCGCCGGCATCGCGCGCTGCGAGGCGGCCGGGCTGTCGGAGGCGGCGGAGGTGCTGGTGGAGCTGCGGGAGCGGTTCGCCGGGGAGTGACCTGCGCGGTGCCCCGCAGGGTCGGCCCGCACCCAGCCGTCAGCGGCGGGGTGCGGGCCGACCCGGGGCACCGGCAAGCCGCGCTCAGCAGGGCCCGTCGTCGGCCCAGACACCCCACTGGCCGCCGGCGCTCGGCACCTCGTTCAGCGTCCACCACTTGGCGTGGTAGTTGCGCCCGTTGTACGAGACCTTGGCGCCGCCGGTGTACGTGGTGCTCGCGCTCCACGCCGGGGCGGTGCAACTGCCGGGGGTGGTCGGAGGAGTCGTCGGGGGAGTCGTGGGCGGGGTGGTGGGCGGCGTGGTGGGCGGGGTCGCCCCGGCGAACTTCACCGTGTACTTGGTGAAGTCCCAGTCGTTCTGCGCCACGCTGGAGCAGGAGCCGGACAGCCCCGGGTCGACGTTGCCCGCGCACTGGCGGTCCCGGTTGACCGACCAGTAGGTGTACCGGGCCAGGCCGTGTGCGGTGGCGAAGTCCAGCACGGTCTGGAAGTCGGACTGGTGGAAGTACTCGGCGGCGTCGGTGCGGCCGTTCATCATCGACACGCCCTCGTGGGCGTACGCGGTGGCCTCGTTCCAGCCGAAGGTGCCCTGCAGGATCTGGTTGAACTTCACCAGTGCGTCGGTCTGCGCCGCGGCGCCGCCGAAGCCGCCGTCGAACGGCATGATCGAGTAGTTGTCCGGCGTGAAGCCCTGCGACTTGGCCTCGTTGAGCATCTGGGTGCCGAACCAGCCGGTGCCCGCGTTGGTGCCCGCGGTGGTGATCGAGACGTACAGGCCGGGGTTGTTCTGCTGGAGGATCCGGGCCGCGCCGATCTCGTTGTGGATGGCCGCGGTGTTCTCGTACTCCGGCTCCTCCAGGTCGAAGTCGATCGCCTTGAGGCCGTACTTGGTGATCACCTTCTGGTAGCTGGCGGCGGTCGCCTCGGGGGTGCCGCAGACCTGGCCCAGCTTGGTGCCGCCGTACCCGCCGACCGACACCGAGACGTCCCCGCCCTTGCCGCGCACGGTCTGGATGACGCTCGGCATGGTGGTGTCGGTGTCGATCGAGGAGGTGCCGCCCCAGGCGGGCGAACAGCTGTTGCCCTGGGCCAGGATGAACGCCAGTTGGAAGGCCTTCTGGCCGGTGGCGTCCATGACGGCGGCGGCGTCCGGCGGGCTGTTGTCCTCGGGCATCAGGTACGGCGCCGAGGCGTACCAGTTGCTGCCGAGCCCTCCGGTGGTGCCGGTGGTGCCGGTGGTGCCGGTGGTGTCCGCGGAGGCGGAGCCGGTGCCGGCCAGGACGGCGACGCCGCCGGCGACCAGGCCGAGCGCGGCGGCCACGGCGAGCGCGGCGCGGCGCCCGAGGGCGGGGCGACGGGCGGGGCGAGGTGCGGTGTGCCGGTGGGAATGCGGGGGAAGAGCGCGTTCCATCGGAAGCCTTTCCAGGAAACGGCGGTGGGGGAGGCCGGCCTGGTCGCGCCGGGTGTGGGGGTGGCGCGGCGGCCGAACGGACCGTCGGCGGCGGGTGGTTGCCGAAGGTCCTCACTGGTATAGACCTATGGGGAAGGGGGGTCAACCCCACAAGGGTCAAGCCCGCCCGTCCGTCACGGGCGCGACAGCGCGAGGAGTCCGGCGGGTGCGCGGGCAGGCGGAAATGCCGTGGATCGCCGGGCGGGCCCGTGGCAGCATGGCGCCCATGACGACCGACCGGAAGGACCGTGCCGCGTAGTCGGCCGGGACGGATCCGCGCAGAGCTTCCGCGCCGCCGGGTCCGAGGAGCGCAGCCGGCGATCGACGGGGTGTCCGCGCGGGCCCTCGCCGAGATCGCGCGGCTCGAACGTACGCGGAACCACCTGCGGCCCGGGGACACGGCGGCCGCACTGCGTCGGTGGCGGGCGTACGTCCACCGTCCCGAGCGCCGGCTGTGGGAGGACTACGCGGAGCGCGACCTGTACTGGTTCTGCTGCGGTTGCCCGTGGGACGACCGGGACCTGCTGGAGGCGGTGATGCTCGCGCTGTCGCCCCGGCACGCCCGTCAACTGCGCGCCGTCGTCGCCCGGTTCGACGTCCGGTGGGACCTGCCCGTACCGCCCTGGCTGCCGCCGGACGGATGGAGCTGAGCGCCCGGCGCCGGGGGCTCAGGCCCCGACGGCGGTGTCCGCGCCCACCCCCGCCAGCAGTCCGCTGACCGCAGGGGCCCACGGGCGGCCGGTCGGCCCGGTCAGCGACAGCGTCCGGTGGACGGCGGGCCGGATCGGGACCAGCACGCAGTCGGCCGGGAGCATGGTCAGCGCCAGCGCGGGCATCACCGAGACCCCGACGCCCGCGTGCACCATGCCGATCAGGGTGTTCAGGTCGCGGATGCGGTGCCGGGGCGTGAAGCGGGTACCGGCCCGCCGGTAGGCCTCGCGGATGTGACGCTCGCAGCCGCCCTCCGAGAGCAGGAAGTCGTCGTCCTCCAACTCCGCCACGTGGACGGTCGGCTGGTCGGCGAGCGGATGGTCGCGGCGCAGCAGCGCGTGCATCGAGTCGGCGCCGAGCGCGACCGCCCCGGGCGGCAGCGGACCGGCGTCCACCAGCACGGCGGCGTCGACCGTGCCCGCCTCCAGCCAGGCCGCCAGCTCCTCGTCCTCGCCCTCGAAGACCCGGACGGTCAGCTGCGGATGGGCCGCCCGCCAGTCCTTCAGCAGCCCGGGCAGCAGCGCCTGGCAGACGGTGGTGGGCGCCGCCAGCCGTACGGTGCCGGTCAGGCCGCCGCAGTGCCGGGTGGCGATCGCGCGGACGGCGGCGGCCGAGGCGACGGCCGTCCGGGCGTGCGGGAGGATCTGCTCGCCGAGCGGGGTGGGGCGGCACGGGCTGCCGCGCCGCAGCACGGGCGCGCCGAGGTTGCGTTCCAGCGCGGCGACGGCGTGCGAGACGGCGGACTGGCTGATGCCCAGCTCGTCGGCGGCCGCTCCGAAGCCGCCGGTGTCGGCGACCGCGACCAGTGCCCTGAGCTGGGCCAGGTTGACGTCCGAGGTCATGAGACTTCCTCATCGCGGGTGTGCTGCCACTTGTTGGACTCATGGTCCGGTGCCGGGCCACGCTCTGTCCAGTTGATGGCACGGCCACGAGCGTGGCCACGGACGCAGCCACGGAGACGGAAGCGGAAACGGGCGCGGCCACGGACACGGACAAGGAGGTGGTGGGGGTGCGGCGCTGGCTGCCGGGCTTCGTGGCCCTGTCGGCGATCTGGGGTGCGAGCTTCGCCCTGATCAAGGTCGCGGTCGACGCGGGGGTGCCGCCGCTCTGGGTGGCGCTGTGGCGCTGTCTGCTGGGCGCGGCCGCGCTGTGGGCGATCCTCGTGGTGCGCGGCGAGCGGGCCCCGCGCGACCGGGTGCTGTGGGGCCACTCGGCGGTGGTGGCGGTGCTGCTCAACGCGGTGCCGTTCACCCTCTTCCCGTTCGGCGAGACCAGGGTCGGCTCGGTGCTCGCCGGGGTGATGAACGCGACCACCCCGCTGTTCACCCTGCTGTTCGCGGTGCTGGCCGTCCCCGGGGAGCGCCGCCCGGGCGCCCGCCGACTGGCCGGCCTCGGGCTCGGCTTCCTCGGCGTGCTCACCGTGCTCGGGGTCTGGCGCGGCCTCGGCGCCGGGGCGACCGCCGGCGCGCTGGCCTGCCTGGCCGCCGCCTGCTGCTACGGCGCCGGCTTCGCCTATCTGCGCCGCTTCCTGTCCGGCCGCCCGGAGTCGGTGACCACCCTCTCCGCGCTCCAGATCGCCTGCGCCTCCGCCGAGTTGGCGCTGGTAGCGCCGCTCGCCGCAGGCGCTCCGCACTGGCCCGGGGCGGGCCCGGCGCTCGCCCTGCTGGTGCTCGGCGTGGTCGGCACCGGCCTGGCGTACCTGCTCAATCTGGCCCTGGTCCGCGGCGCGGGGACGACGGTGGCCTCCGCCGTCACGTACGTGATGCCGCTCTGGTCGACGGCGCTGGGCGTGGCCTTCCTGCACGAGCCGGTGGGCTGGAACGCGCTGGTCGGCGGTGCGCTGGTGATCGCGGCCGTCGCGCTGGCCCGGCCGCGCCCGGCCCCGGTGGCGGCCGAGGGCGGGGCCCCGGCGGAGGACCCGAAGGGCCGTCAGCCCGTCGGTTAGGGTGGACCGGGTGAGCGAGGTCAGCGACGGCGAGGGCGGCGGGGGCGGCGAAGGGGGCCGCGAGGCGGATCCGCAGCCGACGGCCGTGGGCGAGGCGCTGTGGGCGCACCCGCTGCGCTTCCCGTTCACCCACTGGGTGCCGCGCTGCTGGGCGTACCTGCTGGGCAGTGCGCTGCTCGGGCCGGTGCTGCTGGCGGTCCTCGTGGTGCTGCTGGTGCTCGGCCTGGGCCTGGGGGCGATCGGCGTCGGGATCCCGCTGCTGGTCGCCCTGGCGCTCATCGGCATTCCGACCGCCACCGCGGCCCGGTGGCGGCTGCGGCTGGTGGAGCCGGTCCCGCTGCCCGACCCGCACCGCAGCCTGCCCGGGGCGGGCCGCCGGGCCCGCATCCGCACCCGGCTGCGCGAGCGGGCCACCTGGCGCGAACTCGCCCATGCCGCGCTCGCCTCGACGGTGCTGGCCGCCGCCGCGCTCGGCTTCACCGCGCTGCTGGTGCTCTCCGGCCTGTACGTGCTCTCCCCGCTGGTGGTCTGGGCGCTCGCGCCGGAGACCGTGATGCTGATCCCCGGGCGCGCCGTCCCCGGGCCGCTCGCCGCCCTGCCGTTCACCGCCGCCGGGCTGGCGGGCCTGCTGCTCTGCGCGTACGCCGGGGCGCTGCTGACCGCCGCCGAGGTCGCGCTGGCCCGCTTCCTGCTCGCCCCCCGGGAGGACGACCTCGGCCGCCAGGTGCTCGAACTCACCCGTTCCCGGGCCAGGTTGGCCGACGCCTTCGAGGCCGAGCGGCGCCGGATCGAGCGCGACCTGCACGACGGGGCGCAGCAGCAGCTGGTCGCGCTCAGCATGACCCTCGGGCTCGCCGAGTACGAGCTGCGCGACCGGCAGGGCCGGGCGGCGGACCTCGTCACCCGGGCGCGCGGCGAGGCCCGGCAGGCGTTGGAGCAGCTGCGCGGACTGGTGCGCGGCATCCACCCGCAGGTGCTCACCGACCACGGGCTCGCCGCCGCCGTCGCCGAGGTCGCGCTGCGTCACCCGATCCCGGTGGACGCCGACATCGAGCTCCCGGAGCGGCTGCACCCGGCCGTGGAGACCACCGCCTACTTCACCGTCACCGAGGCGCTCACCAACGCCGCCAAGCACAGCGGCGCCACCGCGATCACCGTCCACGGGCGGGTCGCGGGGGGCCGGCTGGTCGTCCAGGTGACCGACGACGGCCGCGGCGGGGCGGACCCGGCCGCCGGGGCCGGACTGGCGGGACTCGCCGACCGGGTGGCACTGCTGAGAGGACGGCTGATGGTGACGAGCCCGACGGGCGGCCCGACGACGCTGCGGCTGGAGGTCCCGTGCTCCGGGTCGTGATCGCCGAGGACGCGGTGCTGCTGCGCGCCGGACTGGTCGAACTCCTCGCCCTCGGCGGCCACCGGGTGACCGCCGCCGTCGGCGACGCCGAGGCGCTGGCCGCGGCCGTCGATGCCGAGCGGCCGGACATCGTGGTCACCGACGTCCGGATGCCCCCCGACCACACCGACGAGGGCCTGCGCGCCGCCCTCGCCCTGCGCGAGCGCCACCCCGGCCTGCCCGTCCTGGTCCTGTCCCAGTACGTGGCCACTCCGTACGCGACCCGGCTGCTGGCCGCCGCCGGTGCTCAACCGGCCGGTCTGGGCTACCTGTTGAAGGACCGGGTCGGTGACGTCGCGGACTTCCTGGACGCGCTGCGGAGGGTTGCGGACGGGGAGACGGTGATCGACCCCGACGTGGTCCGGGTGCTGCTGCGCGGCCGGTCGGGCGACCGCCCGCTGGCCCGCCTCACCCCGCGCGAGCGTGAGGTGCTCGCGCTGCTGGCCGAGGGCCTCAACAACCAGGCCGTGGCGGCCCGGTTGAGCATCACCGAGGCCTCGGTGGTGAAGCACTGCGGGAACATCTTCATGAAGCTGGACCTGGACCCGACCGAGGGCAACCGGCGGGTGCTCGCGGTGCTGGCGCACCTGCGCGGCGAGTGACCGGTCCGCCCGTCCGACGGCAATTCACCCACTTGTCACCGGGGTTGTGCGGCCGGAACGATGGCGTCATGGAGAGGACACGGGAACCGCAGAGCGCAATCGTCAACCGGCTGCTCAAGGGCGAGGCGACCAGGGAGGACACCACGGCGGCGCAGACCAACTTCCTGCTGTGGCTGCGGCAGGAGTGGGCCGGGGACGGCGACCGGGCGCTGGCGGCCTGTCAGGACATGCTGACGGCGGCCGGGGGTGAGGAGTGGAGGGCCATGCCGGAGCGTGATCTGTCCGCCCACGTCTGGCTGTTCAGCTTCTCCTGCCCGAGCCGCGACGACCTGCCGGGCCAGGCGAGGAACTGGGTGGCGGCGGTCCGCGCCAACGGCGGGGCGCCCGCCATCGCCCGACTGGTCAGGCACCTGCGGGGGCAGGCGGAGTGACCGGTCCGGCCGGAGCCTCCTGGGCGGACGGAGGCCCGGGCACAGCCGGCGCGACTGGAAGGACCAGGGCGGCCGGGGGACGGGGAACAGCCGGAACAGCCGGAACAGCCGGAACAGCCGGAACAGCCGGAACAGCCGGAACAGCCGGGGCGCCCGGGCCCGGCAGCGGCGAAGCGGGGTCCAGCAACTCCGTGAGCCGCCGCGCCGAGGCCTCCCAGGTCCAGTGCTCCTCGACCCAGCGCCGCCCCGCCGCCCCCATCCGGGCCCGCTCGGCGGGCGGGGCCAGCAGGAGGCGGGTCAGGGCGGCGGCCACCTCGGCGGGATCGCGGCCGTCGACGACCGTGCCGGTGACGCCGTCCAGGACGGTGTCCGGGGCGCCGCCGGAGCGGCCGGCCACCACCGGGAGGCCGGCCGCGGCCGCCTCCAGGAAGACGATGCCCAGGCCCTCGGCCTCCAGGCCCAGCCGCCGGGTGCGGCACGGCATCGCGAAGACGTCCGCGCCGGCGTAGTGGACGGCCGTCCCGGCGTGGTCCAGGCCGCCGGTGAACACCACGCTGCCCGGCTCGGTCAGCCGGCCGGCGAGGCCCCGCAGCCGGTCCTCGTCCGGGCCCCGGCCGACCAGCACCAGGGTGGTCCCGGGCACGGCCCGGCGGATCGCGGGCAGCGCGCGGATCAGCGTGTCCTGCCCCTTGCGCGGGACCAGCCGCGCCACGCAGAGGACCACCGGGGCGGTGGCCGGCACTCCGGTGGTGCCGGCCGGCCGGAAGACCGACGGGTCGACCCCCGGTACCAGGCGCACCAGCCGGGCGTCCGGCCCGAGCGCGGGGGCGATCCGGGCGCGGGTGTAGGCCCCGAGGAAGGTCACCGCGTCCGTGCTGCGGCCGATCCGGCGCAGCAGGCCGCGGGCGCCCGGGGTGCGGGCCCACCAGATCTCGTGTCCGTGCGTGGTGGCGACCGTGCGGCGGAGGCCGGGCGCCAGCCGCCGCAGGCCGGGCGTCATCGCGGCGAGCGGGGCGGCGGCGCCGAACCAGACCCGGTCGCAGCCGTGCGCGCGGGCTATCGCGGCGGCCCGGCGGGTGGCCCGCGGGGTCGGCAGCAGGGTGCGGGCGCGGTCGCGGATCACCGGGTAGGGGAGAGCGGCGTCGTGGCGCTCCGCGCCGGGTTCGGCCGAGGTGTAGACCACGACGTCGTGGTCGGGGACGCGGTCGGCCATGGCCCGGACGAAGGTTTCGATGCCGCCCTGGCGCGGTGGGAAGTCGTTGGTGACGACGAGGGTGGTGCCCATGGCAGGCCTTTCGGAACGGAGAGCGGAACGGAGACCGGAACGGAGGACGAGAGGGGGAGCAGAACGAGGACGAGCGGCAGCGCGAGGTAGCCGAACCGCCCGGCGGGTGCCAGCAGGAAGGCCGCGGTCAGCCCGAGGGCCAGCCGGTGCGCCGCCGCGGCCGCGGTGCGGGGCGGTCGGAGGAGCAGGGACGCCCCGACGGCGAGCCCGGCGAGCAGCAGCAGGCAGACGGCGGCGTACCGGCCGGGCGGGCCGAGATCGGCGAGCAGCCGTCCGGGCAGCGGGCTGGCGGCCGGGGTGGGCAGCCGGCCGCGCCCGGTGGGGAAGGCGAAGACCTGCTCCGCCAGCGGCCCGGGCGCGCGCAGCGCCACCGGGAGTACGGCCACCGCCGCCGCGCCCACCGTGACGGCCGCCCCGCGCAGCGCCGCTCGCCGTCCGGCCGTGGCCGCCAGCAGGGCGGTCACCACGGCGAGTGCGGGCCAGGCCGTCCACTTCAGCGAGCAGGCGGCGGCCAGCGCCAACCCGGCCGCCACCGGCCGCCGTTCGGCGGCGCGGACCAGGGCGAGCCAGCAGAGGCCGATGAGCGGCAGGTCGACTCCGCTGACGCAGAGCGGCAGCGCGACCACCGGCGAGACGGTGAGCGCGGCGGCGCCGAGCCGGCGCCCGGCGGGCACCGTCCGCAGCACGCAGACCAGGAACACCGCCGCACACCAGAGCCGGGCGTCACCCAGCGGTGACCCGCCCAGCGGCGTGTTGCCCAGCAGCGCCCGGGGCAGGCCCAGCAGGGCCATGCCGGGGAGGTACGGGGTGTACTGGGTGACGGACGCCGGCTCGGCCAGGTACGGCGTGCCGGTGTGCAGCAGCAGCGACCCGGAGCGCTCGATCACCCCGACCTCGCTCTGCCCCCGCCCGTCCAGCACCAGCACGAGCAGCGGCACCAGCACCGCCCCGACGGCGGCGAGCGCCACCGACACCTCACGCCCGCGCCGCCGTACCAGCGCCACGGCGAGTGCCGCCGACAGGTACCCGCAGGCCGCGAAGGTCCCCCAACTCCGGTGCGGCCCGAGCCCGGACAGCACCGGAAACGCCCCCGCCCACCCGGCCGCCACCAGCCACCCGCCGCACCACCACCACGCCCGTTTCGTCACCCCTTCATTGCATCGCCGCAGCTCGGCGGGGTCATCACGGCCAGGTCGAGTCCTGTGGTCGGGTTTCCCCCACCTCCGCCAGGACGGCCGGTGCCGGTGCCGGTGCCGGTGCCGGTGCCGGTGCCGGTGGCGGTGGCGGTGGCCGGGGAGGGCCGGGGAGGGCCGCGGAGGGCCGGGGAGGGGCCTCGGGGCGCGGCGGGGACGGGCCCGCTCCTCGCGCTGACGTTCGGTGGCCGGTGGATTACTGATCGTCCCCGGCCCACCGCTATCCTCGCCCTGTGGTGAGGTCGTGGGATGCGGCGGTGGAGCGGGCACAGGACCGGCTGGCGGCGGGGCCGCGGCTGCGGGCGGCCGGTCCGGGGGAGGAACGGCGGTTCGCCCTCTGGGACTTGGCGTCCCTGGTGGAGGGCGAGCTGGGCGAGCTGGTGGACCCGGACGGGCTGGCGCCGTCGGCGGAGCGCGGGTGGCGGGAGCGGCTGGGGGAGAGCGGGCGGGACTGGCCGGGCGGGGAGCTGTACCGGCGGCGCTACTGGATCCGGGACGACGCGGGCGCGGTGGCGGGCACCGTCGCGGTGGACAACTGGACCAAGGGCCCGAGCCAGCTCGCCGTCTCCTCCCTCTACGTGACGCCGGCCGCGCGCGGCCGGGGCCTGGCCGCCGCCGCTCTGGACGAGGTGTACGCGGCGGCCACCGCCGAGGGCCTGCCGGGGTTCCGGCTGGAGGCGCACTGGACCTGGCAGCCGGCGGTCCGCTACTACCTGCGCCGGGGGCTGTGGGTGGTGGGCTGGAAGCATGCGCTGTCCTTCGCCCGGATGCCCCAGCTCCCCGTGCACCGGGTGCGGGAGGAGGACGGCCGGCTGCTCCTGCTGGTCGCCGACCGGCTGCGCGGCTGGGTGCCGATACTGGCCGCCGGGCAGGAGGGCCGCTGGCTGCGGCTGGACGAGACGGCGGACTACCGGGGCTGCGACGGCTGGGTGCACGAGTACGCCCGCTCCACGCTGGCCCTGTGCCTGGCGCTGGCCGGCCGCCCGCTGGTGCGCGGCCCGCAGTGGTGGGCGGAGGCGTGGCGCTGGTCGGACGCGGGGGAGCCGGAGGGCCTGGCGTACCGGATCGAGGAGTTCGAGCGGGCGGCCCGGAAGGCGGGCCGGCCGATGGTGAGCCCGTACCGCCCGGCGTCGCCGCCGCAGTCCGAGCCGCCGCAGTCCGGACCGTCGCGCTCCGGGCCGCCGCGCTCCGGGCCGTCGCGCTCCGGGCCGTCGCGCTCCGGGCCGTCGCGCTCCGGGCCGCCGCGCTCCGAGTCGCCTCGGTCGGGGCCGCCTCGGTCGGGGCTGCCGGAGCAGGCTCCGTCGGCATTCCCGCAGCTGGCAGACTCGGGGGATGGCTGAGATCGAGATCGACGGCGCCCCTGCCGACCCGGCGCGGCTGGCCGCGCTGGGGCTGCTCAACTACGGGCACTTCACCACCCTGCGGGCGGAGGAGGGCCGGGTGCGCGGTCTGGCGCTGCACCTGGACCGGCTGGTCCGGGACTGCCGGGTGCTGTTCGGCGCCGAGCTGGACCGGGCGGCGGTGCGGGAGCGGATCGGCGCGGTGCTGCCCGCCGACGGCGCGCCGGTGACCGTCCGGGTCACCGTGTACGACCCGGAGCTCGGCCTGGAGCGCCCCGCGGCCCCGGCCGCACCCGCCCTGCTGGTGACCACCCGCCCGGCCACGGCGGCCGCGCCCGCCCCGCTGCGGGTCCGCACCGCGGCGTACCGGCGGGAGCTGCCGGAGGTGAAGCACGTCGGCCTGTTCGGTTTGGTGCACCACCGCCGCCTGGCCCAACTGGCGGGCTTCGACGACGTGTTGCTGGTCGACGAGGACGGCCTGGTGGTCGAGGGCGCGACCTGGAACGTGGGTTTCCTGGCCGAGGAGAAGCTGGTCTGGCCGCAGGGGCCGAGCCTGCCGGGCGTGACCGAGGCCCTGCTGTCCGGCGCCTACCGGGGTCCGCAGTCCCGCGAGCCGCTGGCCGCCGGCGGGCTGGACCGCTTCACCGCCGCCTTCGCGGTGAACGCGGGTGTCGGGGTGTGTCCGCTGGCGGCCGTGGACGGCACCGCCTTCGACCCCGCCCACCCGGTGCTCGCCGAGCTGCGCGCCGTCTACCTGGGGGTTCCCGCCGAACCGGTGGGGGGATAACCCCACCTCCGGTCCGCCGGTGGCCTGCATGGTTCGCGGAGTCCGTCCTCCCTAGGTTGGAGCACGTTGACGACGAGCGACGCTACGACGCGGAACCGAAGGAAGGCCCACCCATGGCACGCCGCCAAGACCGCCGCAGGACCGACGAGTTCGGGACGGACCAGTACGGCACCGATGGGTACGCCCCCGCCGCCCACGCCGCCCCCGTGTACGGCACCCCCTACGGCACCGCCCCGCAGGCGGCCCCCGCGATCGAGCTGCGCGGGGTGAGCCGCACCTACGGGCGGGGCGAGGCGACGGTGCAGGCGCTGCGCGGGATCGACCTGGCGCTGGCCCACGGCAGCTTCACCGCGGTGATGGGCCCGTCCGGCTCCGGCAAGTCCACCTTCCTCCAGTGCGCGGCGGGCCTGGACCGTCCGGACTCCGGGCAGGTCCGGCTCGGCGGCGAGGACATCACCGCGCTGAGCGAGAACCGGCTCACCAAGCTGCGCCGCAGCCGGATCGGCTTCGTCTTCCAGTCCTTCAACCTGCTGCCCTCGCTGACCGTCGAGCAGAACGTGCTGCTCCCGCAGCGGCTCGCCGGGGAGCGCCAGGACCGCGCCCGGGCGCGGGAGCTGCTGGGCCGGGTGGGTCTCGGCGAGCACGCCCGGCGCCGGCCCGGCCAGCTCTCCGGCGGCCAGCAGCAGCGGGTGGCGATCGCCCGCGCGCTGATCACCCGCCCGGACGTGGTGTTCGCCGACGAGCCGACCGGCGCCCTGGACACCCGGACCGCGCACGAGGTGCTCGCCCTGCTGCGCCAGGCCGTGGACTCGCTCGGCGCGACCGTGGTGATGGTGACCCACGACCCGGTGGCCGCCTCCTTCGCCGACCGGGTGCTGTTCCTGGCCGGCGGCGACATCGTGGACGACCTGCCGCACCCGAGCCCGCAGACCGTCGCGGACCGGATGGTCGCGCTGACCGCCCGCCCGGTGGGAGCGGCGGCATGACCAACGGACTCGCGCGCTCCTCGGTGCGCTTTCGGCCCGCGTCCTTCGCGGGCACCCTGGTCGCCCTGCTGCTGGGCGCCGTCGTGGTGGTGGCCTGCGGCGTGCTGCTGCAGACCGGTCTGACCGCGAGCCTGAAGCCCGCCCGGTACGCGAACACCCCGGTGGTGGTCGCGGCCGAGCAGGCGGTGAAGATCCAGAAGAAGGTCGGCGAGGGCACCGAGACCTCGGAGCAGGCCACCCCGGAGCGGGCCCGGACGGACGCCGCGATGGTCGGCCGGCTGGCCGCGCTGCCCGGGGTCGCGGCCGCCCGCCCGGACACCGCCTTCCCGTTGCCCGCCACCGGCCCGGCGCCGGCCCTGACCGGCCGGGGCTTCGCCGCGCTCGGCATCGCCGGGCCGGGCGACACCCTGGTCGAGGGCCGCGCGCCCGGCGCGAACGAGGTGGTGCTGGACGCCGACACGGCGCGCGCCGCCCACCTCGCCCCCGGCGCGCGCCTCACGCTCACCGCGCCCGGCGGCACCGCGGACTACCGGGTCTCCGGCCTGGCCGCCGCCCAGCAGGCCGGGCCCACCGCCTGGTTCGCCGACGCCACCGCCGACCGCCTCTCCGGCCACCCCGGCCGGATCGACGCCGTCGCCGTCCAGTCCCGCGCGGGCGTGAGCACCGCCGCGCTCGCCGCACAGGTCCGCCAGGCCGTCGGCGGCGACGCCAGGACCTTCACCGGCGACGACCGGGGCGCCGTCGAGCACCCCGCCCTCGGCGGCGCCCGCAGTCTGCTGATGGCTCTCGGCGGCACCTTCGGCGGCTACGCCACCATGACCGCGGTCTTCGTGGTGATGAGCACCGTCGCCCTCGCCACCGGCCAGCGCGCCCGCGAGTTCGCCCTGCTGCGCGCCGTCGGCGCCACCCCGCGCCAGATCCGCCGCACCATCGCCGCCGAGGCGATGCTGGTCGCGCCGCTCGCCGCGGCGCTCGGCATCCTGCCCGGACTCGCCCTCGCCCGCTGGTGGTTCGGCCAGCTGGTCGAGCGCGGCGCCGTCCCCGCGGACGTCCGCCTGGACGTCGGCCCGCTGCCGATGCTCGTCGCCGTCCTCGCCTGCACCCTCGCCGCGCTGACCGCGGGCTTCCTGGCCTCCCGCAGGCCGTCCCGGATGCGGGCCGCCCATGCGCTCGGCGAGGCCTCCGTCGAACCGCCCCGCCCGGGCCGGGTGCGCACCGTCCTCGGGCTGGTCTTCGCCGCCGGCGGCGCCGCGGCCGCCGCCGTCGCCAACTCCCTGGACGGCGCCCAGGCCGCCCAGACCGCGCTCGGCGTGGTGATGTGCCTGATGATGGCCGTCGCCCTGCTCGGCCCCTGGCTGGCCCGGGCCGCCGCCGTGATCCTCGGCGCCCCGCTGCGGGCCGGCGGCGCCCCCGGCTCGCTGGCCGCCGACAACACCCGCGCCAACGCCCGCCGGCTGGCCTCCGCGATCACCCCGATCGTCCTGGTCACCGCCTTCTGCGGCACCCTGCTGATCCTGCAGAGCACCGTGCGCCACACCGCCGGCGAGAACGTCCGGGCCGGCGTCACCGCCGACCACGTGGTCGGCGCCACCGGCCCCGGCCTGCCCGCCGGGACGGCCGAGCGGGCGGCCCGGGTGCCCGGCGTGGACACCGCCGTCGGCGTGCTGCGCACCGGCGTCGTCTACGAGACCGGCGGCCAGCTGGGCTCCGCCCCCGTGCTCGGCGTCGACGGGGACCCGGCGCGGCTGCCGAAGGTGCTCGACCTGGGCGTGCGCAGCGGTACGCTCGCCGACCTCGGCCGCGCCCCCGACACCATCGCGCTGAGCGCCACCCTGGCCGACGCGCTCGGCGCCGGGGTCGGCGACCGGGTCCCGCTCCGGCTCGGCGACGGCACCGCCGTCCGGCCCGCCGTGGTCGCGGTGTACGACCGCGGGCTCGGCGTCGGCCAGGCGCTGCTGCCCCGGGCCGCGGTGGCCGCGCACGTCACCGCCGGGTACGACAGCCAGGTGCTGGTCGCCGACGCGCCGGGTGCCGACCCCGCGGCGGTGGCCGCCGGGCTGGGCGCGCTGGCCGGGGCCGCGGTGACCGACCGGGCCGGGTTCGTCGCCCAGTCCGACAAGGACCTGGAGCTCAGTGGCTGGGCCAACACCGTGATGGCCGTCGTGCTCGGCGGGTTCGCCGCCGTCAGCGCCGCCAACACCCTGGTGATGACGGTGCTGGACCGGCGCCGCGAGGTCGCGCTGCTGCGCCTGGCCGGCACCACCCGGCGCCAGGTGCGCGGCATGATGCGCTGGGAGGCGCTGCTGGTGGCCTCGACCGGGCTGGCGGTCGGCGCGGCCATCGCCGGGATCACCCTGGTGCCGGTCGCCCGGGGCGTGGCGGGCTCCGCCCCGTACGTGCCGCCGATGCTCGCCCTGCCGCTGGCCGCCGGAGCCGTGCTGCTCTGCCTCGCGGCGACCGGGATGCCGGTCCGGGCGCTGCTGCGGACCCGGCCGGCGGCGCTGGGCGCGGTGCGCCAGTAACGGGGCCGGGGCGGGCCGTGGGGGAAGGGGGTGTACTTGAGGACGACTCAAGGGCATCCCCTTCCTTCGGGTGAGAACGACGGCCCGAGCGGGGGGTTCATGGGAACCGCATGACCGTCCAATGACCTTGACAAGGGCTGATCGTGATGTCGTATCGGCTACGCTCGCGCCCGCCCCGCCAGACCGTCGACGCAGAGAGTAGCCCGACATGAGCAGTCCTCCCGCGGCCCCCGCGCCCCGCTGGCCGCTGATCCTGCTGCGCGCCTCCACCACCCTGCTGGCCCTGCTGTCACTGCTCCAGGTCATGCTGGCCGGCAGCTTCCTGAACGGCACCTACGACTCCCTGAAGGACCACGAGGGCAACGCGATGATGCTGGCCACCGTGGTGGTGATCCAGCTCGCGGTGGCCGTCGCCGTCCGGTGGCCCGGCCGGGGCCCGCTCTGGCCGCTGTGGACCACCCTCCTGCTCACCGTCGCCGTCGTCGGCCAGATCACGGCCGGCTACGCCCGGGCGCTCGGTGTGCACGTCACGCTCGGCGTCCTGCTGGTCAGCGGCGTGCTGTTCGGCCTGGTCGGCGCCTGGCGGCTGCCGCTGCCCGCCAGGCACGCCCCGGCCGTCGGCGGTCCCGACGGCACCGGACGGCTGCCGCGCCCCGGCGGACCGGTGGAGGTGTCCCGGTGAACCGGCGCCGGTTCCTGGGCGTCGGCGCCTCCGTCCTCGGCGCGGGCGCCCTGGCCGCCGTCGCCGTCCCCTCCGCCGCCCGGCTGCTCGCCGAGGGCCGCCCCGGGCAACTGCTGAGCAGCGAACTCGACCTGCCGGAGGCCTTCCGGGCCGCGCTGCCGGTGCCGCCCGTGCTGCAGCCGGTGCGCAGCGACGCGACGAGCGACTACTACGAGATCACCCAGCAGGTCGCCAGGCTGGAGATCCTGCCCGGGGTACGGACCGAGGCCTGGACGTACGGGGGCGGCTTCCCCGGGCCGACCGTGGTCACCCGCGCCGGGCGGGCGGCGGTGGTCAAGCACCGCAACGAGCTGCCGGTGCCCTCGGTGACCCACCTGCACGGCGGACACACCCCGGCGGACAGCGACGGCTACCCGGTCGACCTGCTGCTGCCGGTCGGGTCCTCGGCGGACGCCACGTCCGGTACGGCCGGAATGGCGGGCATGCCCGGCATGGCGGGGATGGCCGGGACGGACCACCCGGCGGCCCGCACCGCCGTCGGCGAGCGCACGTACACCTATCCCGGCAAGCAGCGTGCCGCCACCCTCTGGTACCACGACCACCGGATGGGCTTCACCGGCCCCGGCGTCTGGCGCGGACTGGCCGGCTTCCACCTCGTGCACGACGACGAGGAGACCGCGCTGCCGCTGCCGCGCGGCGACCGGGACCTGCCGCTGATGATCGCCGACCGCGCCTTCGCCGCCGACGGCTCCTTCCGCTACCCCGCCGTCGACCCCGAGCTCGCCGAGCCGGGCGTCACCGACGCCTACGCCAACGGCGTGCTCGGCGACGTCATCCTGGTCAACGGCGCGCCCTGGCCCCGGCTGGACGTCGACCGGGCGCACTACCGGCTGCGGCTGCTCAACGCCTCCAACGCCCGGCTCTACCGGCTCGAACTCGACCCGCAGCCCGAGGGCGGCGGCGCCCTGGTCCAGATCGGCTCCGACGGCGGCCTGCTCGCCGCCCCGGTCCGGCACGACGGCATCGAGATCGCCCCCGCCGAACGCTTCGACGTCGTGGTCGACTTCTCCCGCTACGCGCCCGGCACCCGGGTCCGGCTGGTCAACCGCTTCGGAAGCGGCCGGACGGCCGAGGTGATGCGCTTCGACGTCACCGCGAAGCAGCCTGCCGACGACGCGACGGTGCCCGACCGGCTCGCCACCGTCGAGGCCCTGGACGCCTCCGCGGCCGTCACCACCCGCGACTTCACCTTCCGGCGCAGCAGCGGCGACGGCTGGACCATCAACGGCCGCCCGTACACCCCCGGCCGGAGCATCGCCACGCCCGCCCTCGGCGCGGTCGAGCTCTGGCGCTTCTCCACCGACCTGCACCACCCGGTGCACGTCCACCTGGACCACTTCCAGGTGATCGGCCGCAACGGCGCGGACCCGGGCCCGTACGACGCGGGGTGGAAGGACACCGTGGACCTGCGTCCGGCCGAGGCGGTGGAGGTGCTCGTGCGCTTCACCGACTACGCGGGGGCGTACATGCTGCACTGCCACAACCTGGAGCACGAGGACATGGCGATGATGGCGGACTTCACGGTGCGCTGAGGAGCGGGCCACCCGGACGGCGCAGTGCCGGGGGGGTGTGCGCTGCGCCCTCCGGCACTCCTGCCCTAGCGTCGCGGGAAGAGGACCCGCCGACGGACGGAGCCGCCGCCATGACCACCCCCGCCGAACGCCGCCGCCGCGGCCGGGCCGCCCGGGAGCGGATCTCCCGCTCCGCCCACGGCCGGTGGATCCCCGCCGCCGACCGGCCCGACCCGCTCGACGTGCTGGAACGGCAGTGCGAGGACCGGATCACCCGGCTGCTGCCGATCCGCCGCGGCCGGATGGCGGCGAGCCCCTTCGCCTACCTGCGCGGCGCCGCCGCCGTCCTGGCGGCCGACCTCGGCGCCCTCCCCGAGACCGGCCTCACCGTCCAGCTCTGCGGCGACGCCCACCTGTTGAACTTCGGCCTGTACGCCTCACCGGAACGCGCACTGCTCTTCGACGTCAACGACTTCGACGAGACCCACCCCGGCCCCTTCGAATGGGACGTCAAACGGCTCGCCGCCAGCGTCGCCGTCGCCGCCCGCGACAACGGCCAGGACGAGCAGCGGGCGCGCCGGGCCGCGCTCACCGCCGTCCAGGGGTACGCGGACGCCATGCGGCGACTGGCCGGGAAGGGCGAACTCGACGTCTGGTACGCCCGGGTGGACACCGCCGACCTCCCGGCACTGCTGGGCAAGCCGGGACAGCGCAAGCAACTGGAGTCCGGCCTCGCCCACGCCCGCAGCCGCACCAGCCTGCAGGCCTTCGGCAAACTCACCGAGGAACGGGACGGGCGGCGCCGGATCATCAGCGCACCGCCGCTGATCGAACCACTGAAACGGACCGAACTGCGCGCCGTCGGCCAGGTGTTCAGCGACTACCGGTCGACCCTCCCGGAGTCCCGCCGGGTGCTGCTGGACCGCTTCCGCTTCGTCGACGCGGCGACCAAGGTGGTCGGCGTGGGCAGCGTCGGCACCCGGTGCTACATCCTGCTGCTGGAAGGCCGGGACGGCCGCGACCCGCTGTTCCTCCAGCTCAAGGAGGCCGGCCGGTCGGTGCTGGAGGACCACCTGCCGCCGCTGCGGGTGGACGCCGAGGTCGCCGTCCACCACGGCGGCCGCCGGGTGGTCACCGGGCAGCACCTGATGCAGGCCGCCAGCGACATCTTCCTCGGCTGGACCACCGGCCCCGCCGGGCGCCACTACTACGGCCGCCAACTGCGCGACATGAAGGGCTCGACGGAGATCGCCGACCTCACCCCCTCCGGCCTGCGCGCCTACGCCGAGCTCTGCGGCCGCACCCTCGCCCGCGCCCACGCCCGCACCGGCGACCGCCTCGCCATCGCCGGCTACCTCGGCAGCGCGGACACCTTCGCCGAGGCCGTCGCCGACTTCGCGCTGCGCTACGCGGACCGGACGGTGGCCGACCACGGCGAGCTGGTCGCGGCGATCGCCGCCGGGCGGGTGGCGGCGACCCCGGGGGTGTGAACCGAGGCCGGGGGCGGCCCGGCTCAGCCGAGCCGCGGTCGCACCGCCGCCACCAGCAGCGCGGCGGCGACCAGCAGGCCGCCCGCGTAGAACGGGCCGAGCCGGCCGGCCGCCGTGCCGAGGGAGGCGGCGGCCAGCAGCGGGCCGGCGGTGGCGCCGAGGTTGAGGGCTGCGGTCGCACAGGCGCCGGCCAGGGAGGGGGCCCCGGCCGCCTCGTACAGCACCCGGGTGATCAGCGTGCCGCCGACCGCGAAGGACAGCGCGCCCAGCAGGAACACCAGCGGCAGCAGCGCGCCCGGTGCCCCGGCCAGAACGGCGAGCGCCGGCCAGCCCGCCAGCAGCAGCGGGCCGCCGACCGCGAGGACCGGACCGGGACGCCGGTCCGCGAGCCGCCCCGCGACGGTGACCCCGGCGAACGAGCCGGCGCCGAACAGGACCAGCGCGACCGGCACCCACAGCTCGCCCAACCCGGCGGGTCCGGTCACCACGGGGGCGAGGAAGGTGAACCCGCCGAAGGTCGCCGCGTTCACCAGCGCGGCGAGGAGCATCGCGCGGAGCAGCCGGGGGCTACGCAGCTCGGCGAGCTCCGCGCGCAGCGCCGGGGCGGCGGAGAGGGTGCGGTCGGCCGAACCGGCTTGGGGTGACAGGCCTTTGGCGATGCCGACGGCGGCCGGCAGGCAGAGCAGCGTGACGGCCCAGAACGCGGCACGCCACCCGAACGCCGCGCCCAGCACCGCCCCGCCCGGGACACCGGCCACCGTCGCGACCGTCGTCCCCGAGAGCAGCACGGCGAGCGCCTGCCCCTTGCGGTCCGCCGGGACCAGCGCGGCAGCGGTGGTCAGCGCCACGGCCAGGAACCCGGCATTGGCGAGCGCGGCGACCACCCGGGTGGCCAACAGCACCGGGAAGCTCGCGGTGAGCGCCCCGACGGCGTGCGCCGCCGCGAACGTCAGTACGAACCCGAGCAGGCTGCCGCGCCCCGGCCGGTCGCGGACGAGAACGGCCATGAGCGGCGCACCGACCGCCATCCCGACCGCGAAGGCCGAGGTGAGCCCGCCGGCCGTCCCGACGGGGACGCCGAGGTCGGCGGCGAGGCCGGGCAGCAGCCCGGCGAGCATGAACTCCGAAGTGCCCATGGCGAACACGGCCAGGGCGAGCAGGTAGAGCGGAAAGGGCATCGAGAGGCTCCGAAGCGGGGCGATGGGAACGAGAAGGACGGACGTCTCGTCACCGCACGCTCAACCCCCGGGCGGCGCGGACGTGGCGCTCGCTCGGACCTCGGTGGTTCAGTGCTTCCGGGTTTCAGGGGGCTGACGGCGCGTGACCGAAAGCCCCCACCCTGGATGCCTCAGGGCTCGACATGCCCGGCACGCTACCCGACCCTCCGCCGTCGAAGCACCCGGTTTTCCAGGTGGACGGGCCCGGTCCGCGGTCGTCCGCCTGCGCCGGGATCGTCACGCCGTCCAAGGTGCCCCGCAAGGGGGTTCGATGAATCGTGTGAGAATCGGCGGGGTCCTGGCCGCGACGGCCCTGTTGCCGCTGGCCGTGGGTGTGGTGGGGCGGTTGGAGTCCCGCAGTGGCGGACGGGCCGTGGTGGCCGACGCCCTGAACCGGCCGGTGCTGCTGGTCGGCGCGGCCGCCGTCCTGCTCCTGGCCGCGCGCCTGGTCCGCGGCCGTCGGGACACGGTCGGCGGGGTGGTGACGGCGGTCGGGGTCCTCGGGCTGCTGTCCGCGGTGGGCGCGTCCGTCCTCGGCTCGTTCCAGGAGCCGGTCCGCTCGGACACCCGCACGAGCTCCCCGGGCCGGACGGACCACGTCCTGACCGTGGTCGACCGCGGCTACTCGGAGCAGGAGAGCAACACCTTCCACATCGCGCTGGAGACCGGCACCGGCCTCTCGGCCCGCCGCTGGCACGTCCTCACCGTCCAACAGGCGTTCCCGGGGCACGGCGAGTTCGTCTCGGCGCAGTGGTCCGACGCCGGCCACGTCCGCATCACCACCGACGCCGGCTACCGCGTCTTCACCGTCGACCCCGCCACCGGCGAACCGACCCTCACCGAGAGCGTCGGCGAGCTGAAGTCCCTCGTCCAGAGGGCCTGAGCCCGGACGACGGGGGCGTTCGCCGCCGAGGAGCCGGTGCTGCGGGTGCTGTGCCCGTGGCAGTCCCTGCCGCGTGCTGCTGGAGACGGCGGCCGTGGCGGCGGCCGTGGCCTTCGTGGCCGGCCGGGTGCGGGCGCACCGGGTCTGAACTGCGGGATCGTCCGCGGGGATTGTCAGTGGCGTGTGCAAGGGTGACGTCATGCTGGCGATCGCGGTGCAGACGAACGAGACGCGACACCTGAGGGTGTCCGCGGACGAACTGGCGGGGATGGTCCGGCGCATCGGTGCGCCGGACGACCGCTTCCTCGTCGTGGAGCGGATACCGGACCTGCCGGACGTGTACGTGCAGGTGTGGCACGCCGACGGCGAGGAGTACACGCTGGAGCACCGGGACGGTTCCGCCGAGCGGCACTTCGAGGTGCGGCTGGACGGGCCCGAGCCGGTGGTCGAGGCGATGACGGGCTGGGCGCGCGGTGCGGCGGGCTGGGACGAGGGCCTGGACTGGCGGCCGCTCGACCTGGGCCCGGCGCCGGAGCCGGTGCCGCCGATAGACCTGGAGGCGGGCGAGCGGAGGGAGTTGGAGGAGCGGTTGCGGCTGACGCTGGCCTGCGGCTACACCGACCGTGCCGGGCTCGCCGAACAGGCCGAGGAGCACCTGGTCGCGCGCGACCGCCGCCCGCTCTCGCGCCCGCAGGCCGAGCAACTCGCCGACCGGCTCTGGCTGGAGCGGGTCGGCGAGCAGAGCGGCTGGATCGGCGAGACGGATCCGGAGCGCCTGACCAGGGCCTTCGCCGCCCTGGAGGCGGGCGGCCTCACGGCCCGGGAGGACTTCGGCTGCTGCCGCTCCTGCGCCGACGCCGAGATCGCCGAGGCCGGCGCCCCCGAAGCGCGCGGCTTCGTCTACTTCCACGCCCAGTGCACCGAGTCCGCCGCCGCCGGCCACGGCCTGTCCCTGCTGTACGGCGGCTTCGACGGTTCCCGGGCGACCACCGTCGCGGTCGGGAAGGAGGTGGTCGCCGCCCTGGCGGAGGCCGGCCTGCCGACGGTCTGGAACGGCGACCCGTCCCACGCGATCGAGATACGCCCGCTGCTGTGGCGCCGCCGCCTGGGCGCGTGAGACCGGGGGGCGGCAGCCGGCGGGTGGTCAGGTGCGCCGGCGGGTCCAGCGCCAGTAGTTGGTGAGGCCGAGGCCGGCGCCGAGGAGGACGGCGCCGACGGGGATGAGGGGGAGCCACAGGGTGGCGACGGCCGCGTACTCGACGACCGCCCTCCCGCCGGTGACCGGTGACTGATGCCGCGGTCCGGCCCGTGGGACCGGACCGCGGCATCAGCCTCTCACGGCACCAGCACCCGCAGGGCGTCCTTGGCGACCGCGACGTCCACCGGGAGCGGGGCGATGAACTCCCCGTCGGCGTAGGCGGTGATGCCGGGGGACTCGATCCGCAGGGACTCGGTGCGCAGCGTGGTGACCTCTGGGTAGGTGACGTGGGTGCCCTTGAAGAGGGTCGGGAAGAAGCGGGCGATGCGCAGCCGGGGCATGGCGTCGACGAGGGTGAGGTCGAGCAGCCCGTCGTCGGGGAGGGCGGCGGGGCACATCAGCATGCCGCCGCCGTAGCTGCGGGTGTTGCCGACGGCGGCCAGGGTGAGGTCGCGCTCGATGACGGTGCCGTCGGCGAGGGTGATGCGGAACGGCAGCGGGCGCAGGTTGGCGAACTCGGCGAGGATGGCGAGGTTGTAGCGCATCCGGCCGCGCGGCCAGCGCAGCCGGTTGGCGCGGTCGCTGACCAGGGAGTCGAAGCCGGTGGCGAGGACGGAGCCGTACCAGCGGACGGCGCCGTCCGGGCCGGTGATCCGGCCGAGGTCGATGCCGCGGGTGCGTCCGGCGGCGATGACGTCGGCGGCGGCTTCGGGGGCACCGAGCGGCAGGCCGTACTCGCGGGCGTGGTCGTTGCCGGTGCCGGCGGGTATCACGCCGAGCGGGACGGGGGTGCCGGCCAGGGCCTGGAGGGCGAGGTTGATCATGCCGTCGCCGCCGACGACGGCCACCGCGTCCACCCCGCCGGCCACCGCCTCGCGGGCGAGGCGGACGGCGTCCTCGGGGGAGCGCCCGGCGTGCGGTTCGACCTGGACGCCGAGGGCCCGCAGCCGGGCGGTGGCCCGGTGGGCGGCGGGTTCGGCATGGCCGGCGCCCGCCGCCGGGTTGGTGAGAACGGCGACCCTGCGGACGGTTCTCACCTCGTTCACGGGATCAACTTGCCCGGGTTGAGGATGCCCGCCGGGTCGAGTTCGGCCTTGACGGCGCGCAGGATGCGCACGCCGAGGTCGCCGATCTCCTCGGTCATCCAGGGCCGGTGGTCGGCGCCGACGGCGTGGTGGTGGCTGATGGTGCCGCCGGCGCCGAGGATGGCGTCCCCGGCGGCGCGCTTGGCGGCGCCCCAGCGGGTGAGCGGCTCCTCGCCGAGGGCGGCGACGACGGTGAAGTAGAGCGAGGCACCGGTCGGGTAGACGTGTGAGACGTGGCAGAGCACGAGGGAGCCGGGCAGGGCGCCGGTGAGCGCCTCGGTGACGGCGGTGCGCAGGGCCGGCAGGCGGCTCCAGCTCGTCGCGGTCTCCAGGGTCTCGCACAGCGCGCCCGCGCTGAGCAGCGAGTCGCGCAGGTAGGGGGCGTTGAACCGGCCATGCTCCCAGGCCCGGGCGGGGACCTCGCCGAGCGAGGTGCCGCCGGTGGCGAGCAGGGTGTCGCGGGTGAGCTGCAGGCGGGCGGCGACCTGGGCGGCGGTGCCCTCGAAGACGGTGACGGCCAGGCAGCCGGTGACCGCCGGGGCACCGCCGATCTGCTCGGTCATGGCCAGGTTGATCATGGTCTCGGCCTCGTCGGAGAGCCGGATCACGGTCGGGCCGGTGCCCTGCTGCTCGACGGCGCGCAGCGCGGCGGTGCCGGTGGCGAAGTCGGGGAAGCTCCACGCCTCGTACGCCTTGACGGCGGGCAGCGGGTGGACGCGCAGCCGGACGGCGGTGATCACGCCGAGGGTGCCTTCGGAGCCGAGGAAGAGCTGGCGCAGGTCGGGGCCGGCGGCGGAGGCGGGGGCGCGGCCGAGGTCGAGGATCCCGGCGGGGGTGACGACGCGCAGTCCGCGCACCATCTCGTCGAAGCGTCCGTACCCGGCGGAGTCCTGGCCGGAGGAGCGGGTGGCCGCGAAGCCGCCGATGGTCGCGTAGCGGAAGCTCTGCGGGTAGTGGCCGAGTTCCCAGCCGCGTTCGGCGAGCAGTGCCTCCGCGGCCGGGCCGGTGAGGCCGGCGCCGAGGACGGCTTCGCCGGAGGTCTCGTCGAGGTCGAGCAGCTGGTCGAAGCGGCGCAGGTCGAGGGAGACGACGGCGTCGAAGGCTCCGCGCTCGGGGTCGAGGCCGCCGACCACGCTGGTGCCGCCGCCGAACGGGACGACGGCGATGCGTCGTTCGGCGCACACCGCGAGGACGGCGGCGACCTCCTGCTCGCTGCCGGGCAGCACGACGGCGTCGGGGGCGTCCTGTGCCTCGCGGCTGCGGCGGCGCAGCAGGTCGGGGGTGGACTTGCCGCCGGCGCGCGGCAGCCGGTCGGCGTCGGCGGCGCTGACGTGGGCCTCGCCGACGGCGGCGGCGAGCGCCTTGAGGTCCTCGGCGGAGATCCGGGACGGGCGCAGGACGACCTCGTCGGCGCCGGGCCCGGGGGCGGCGTCGCCGGTGACGCCGAGGGCGGCGGCGAGCAGTCCCTTGATGTCGGCGGACAGTTCCTTGGCGAGGGCCGGGTCGCCCCAGGCGTCCCACTTCATCGGGGGGAGCGGAAGTGCGGCGCCGGCCGGTCCCGCTTGCGTCTCAGGTGCCATGCGTTACAGTTTCACACATCATGTCAAGTAGTAACGCTGAGCCTCAGACGCCGCCCCCGACCCCCGGGGAGCGCAGCACCGACGACGCGATCCTGGACGCCGCCGCCGACCTGATCGTCCATCTCGGCGTGCGCCGGACCCAGTTGTCCGAGATCGCCCGCCGCGCCGGGGTCAGCCGCCCGACCGTCTACCGCCGCTGGCCGGACGTCCGGGCGGTGATCGGCGCGCTGCTCACCCGGGAGATCCTGACCACCCTGGAGGGCGCCGGGCTGGACGTCCACGACCGGGAGACCCTCGTCGAGCGGGTCGTGGAGATCGCCGTCCGGCTGCGCGACCACCCGGTGCTCGGCGCGCTGCTGCACTCCGACGACTCCGACCTGCTGCTCCAGTACGTCGTCGAGCGGCTCGGCGCCAGCCAGCGCGGCCTGCTGGAGGCGCTGCGCGCCGGCATCGAACACGGCCAGGCGCACGGCTCGATCCGGGCCGGCGAGCCGCTCGAACTGGCCGCCATGGTCCTGCTGATCGCCCAGTCCACCGTCCAGTCGCACCGCATGGTCGCCTCCCTGCTGCCCGAGGCGGCCTGGCGGCGCGAACTGGCCAGAGCACTGAACGGATACCTCGCGCCATGACCCCCACCGCAGGCCCGCACGCGGGCCCGTACGCGGGCACCGGCCGGCTCGACGCCGCCCGCCGCACGCTGGAACTCCAAGCGCTCGGCGACGACCCCCGGATCGACCTCCTGGTCGTCGGAGGCGGCGTCACCGGCGCCGGAGTGGCCCTGGACGCGGCCTCGCGCGGCCTGCGCACGGTGCTCGTCGAGGCCCGCGACCTCGCCTTCGGAACGAGCCGCTGGAGCTCCAAGCTGGTGCACGGCGGCCTGCGCTACCTCGCCTCCGGGCAGATCAAGGTGGCCCGGGAGAGCGCCGTCGAGCGCGGCGTGCTGATGACCCGCACCGCCCCGCACCTGATCCGGGCGCTGCCCCAACTGGTGCCGCTGCTCCCCGACCTGCTGCGCCCGGGCCAGGCCGCGCTGATCCGCACGGGCTTCCACGCCGGGGACGCGCTGCGCCTGACGGCCGGCACCCCGGGCGCGCTGCTGCCCCGGGTGCGCCGGATCGACGCCGACCGGACCCGCCGGCTGGTGCCGGGTGTGCGGACGGACGGGCTGCGCGGCTCGCTGGTCGCCCACGACGGCCAACTCGTGGACGACGCCCGGCTGGTGGTCGCGCTGGCCCGGACCGCCGCGCAGTACGGGGCGACCGTGCTGACCAGGGTGCGCGCCGAGCAGGTCGACGGTGCCTCGGCCCGGCTGGTCGACACCCTGACCGGGCAGGAGCTGGCCGTCCGGGCCGGCGCGGTGGTCAACGCCACCGGCGTCTGGGCGGGCGAGGTGGACACCTCGATCAAGCTCCGGCCCAGCCGGGGCACCCACCTGCTGGTGGACGCGGAGGCGCTCGGCCACCCGACCGCGGCCCTCACCGTGCCGGTGCCCGGCTCCACCAGCCGGTTCGTCTTCGCCCTGCCGCAGCAGCTCGGCCGGGTCGCGATCGGCCTGACCGACGAGGACGCCCCGGGTCCGATCCCGGACGAGCCGCAGCCCACCGAGGCCGAGCGCTCGTTCCTCCTGGACACCGTCAACGCCGCCCTCGCCACCGCCCTGACCGGCGCGGACGTGCGCGGCGCGTACGCCGGTCTGCGTCCGCTGATCGACACCGGGGACGGCAGCACCGCCGACATCTCCCGCGAGCACGCGGTACTGGAGAGCCCGTCCGGGGTGATCACCGTGGTCGGCGGCAAGCTCACCACCTACCGCAGGATGGCCGAGGACGCGGTGGACACCGCCGTCCGTCTGCGCGGCCTGCCCGCCCGCGCCTGCTGGACGGCCCGGCTGCCACTGATCGGCGCCCCCGGTCACGGGGACAGCCGCCCGCTGCCGGCCGGCGCGGGGGCCGTCGGCCAGGTGCCCGCCTCGCTGCTCGCCCGCCACGGCGGCGCGGCCCACGAGGTGCTGGCGGCGGGGGAGTTGACGCCGATCGCGGAGGGTCTGGACGTGACCCGCGCCGAGATCGCCCACGCCGTCAGCCACGAGGGCGCGCTGGACGCGGCCGACGTGCTCGACCGCCGCACCAGGATCGGGCTGGTCGCGCAGGACGCGGACCGGGCCCGGAAGGCGGTCGAGGAGATCGTGGCGGAGTGCCTCGCGGAGGTTCAGGGGGGCTGACGCGTCGGGTGCTCGGCGTATCGGCGGTCGGTGCGTCGGGCGGAGCAGGGGGCGCTCGGCGCGCCGGGTGATTCGCTCGGCGGCCGTCCGACCGGCGTGTCGTGCCGAGGTCCGGGGGAGTGTCAGGCCGCGGCTCGGGGGAAGGGGGCGAGGTCCGGCTCCACCCAGGTGGTCCGGGCCTGCTCGGTCGCGAGCGTCCCCGGACGGTAGTGGCGGGCGAGCAGGTCCTTGTCGAGCAGGTCCGGGTGCAGGGCGGCGAACTGCTCGAAGCCCGTCGCGTCGTCGTCCGCGTGGAGGGCCACCAGCTCGACCCAGGCCCGGGTCATGGTGACGTGGAACTTCTGCGGCGCGCCGGCCTTGGTGGCGGTGCGCAGGATGCCTTCGCCGATCAGGTCGAGGGCGGCGGTGGCGCCGTGGCGGCGTACGGCGAGCCAGGTGAGCCGGACGTGCTGGCGGTGGCCGAAGCGCTCGGCGTCGGCCATCACCTCGCGCAGCAGCTCATCGAAGGCGTCGGGGGTCGCGGGGGTGGTCATGCGCAGGCCTTCGTCGTCTGTGTGGGGGTCGTGGGGCGCGGCTCGTGGGCGTCCGGCTCGTGGAGGCGGCTCGTCCGGGCCGACCCTGGATCGTACGGTTTTCCGATATTCAGGGGCAAACCACCCGAACGGGGTGTTTCAGCGCGCCGTGCGCTCGGGCATCGGGTGCTCGGCGCCGGACAGCTCCAGGACGCAGGCGAGCGGGTGCTCGGCCCGGCCGGTGCGGTCGAGCCGGACCGCGAGCGGCTTCGGCGGCTCCTCGGCGACCTGGGCGGCGAGGGTCAGCGGGTAGACACCGTGCCCGTGGACGCGGTGGAAGGCGCACTCCTTGCCGTCGACCAGCAACTCGGTCTCGGTGATCCAGCCGGACCGGACGTTGACGGTCACCGAGTGCCCGCCCCGGTCGAGGTGGAAGCTGTACCGCTGGCGCATCGGGACCTCCGGCGACCGGGCCTGCGACGAGGGGAAACGGGGGAAGAGCCGACGAGGGGAAATCCACTGCCAGTCTAGGGCGGGAGGTCGTCAGGGTGCTCGGCATGCGGAGCACAGCGCGCTGCGGATCGAGATCGACGCCGTGCAGTGACGGCGTGTCTTTACGGCGTGCAGTGACGCCGTGCAATGACGCCGTGACCTGCCCTGCGGCGGCTCCCGCGCGCGGTTCCCGTGCGCGACCCGGAGAAAATCCCGGGGCGGGCCCGCCTCCAGACGGATTCTCGTGATCTCTACAGTGTTGTAGATTCGTCCACAGGGAGAGATCCGAGGAGGGCATTGTGGGAGTTTCGCTGGCCAAGGGCGGCAACGTCTCGCTCAGCAAGGAGGCGCCCGGTCTGAGCGCCGTGATCGTCGGTCTCGGCTGGGACGTGCGCACCACCACCGGGGCCGACTACGACCTGGACGCCAGCGCGCTGCTGTGCAACGCGCTGGGCAAGGTGGTCTCGGACCAGCACTTCGTCTTCTTCAACAACCTCCGCAGCCCCGATGGTTCGGTCGAGCACAGCGGCGACAACCTGACCGGCGGCGGGGACGGGGACGACGAGCAGATCAAGGTCGACCTGGACCGCGTCCCGGTCGACGTGGCCAAGGTGGTCTTCCCGGTGTCGATCTACGACGCCGACGCCCGGCTGCAGAACTTCGGCCAGGTGCGCAACGCGTTCATCCGGATCGTCAACCAGGCCAACGGCCTGGAGATCGCGCGCTACGACCTGACCGAGGACGCCTCGACCGAGACCGCGATGGTCTTCGGCGAGCTGTACCGCAACGGCGTGGAGTGGAAGTTCCGTGCCATCGGCCAGGGCTACGCCTCCGGCCTGCGCGGCATCGCGACCGACTACGGCGTGAACGTCTGACCGTTGTCGTCGCCGCCGGCGGCGTCACCGGTGCCGTCCGCGCCACCATGGTGGACGTCACCACCGTCGACGTCGTCGACGTCCGTCCGCCCCGCGCGGGTTGACGTGGTTTCGGCGGTCGCCGCGAGCGCTCGGCCGGTACGGTCGAGCGCGTGGCCGCCGAAACCCCCGCCGCCGGTGAACTGGTGCTGCCACCAGGCGGCCATGCCCGGCTCGTCCATCCCCGACCAGTCCGGCGCCCCGGTGACCTGGGCCCGGCCGAGGGTGCGGCCCAGCTCCACCAACTCCCGCCCGGACTCCGTCCGTTCGCGGTCGTAGGTGGCCAGCAGGGCCGACCAGGAGCCGGCCTCCCGCCCCGCCAGTTCGAAGGCGTGGGCGTCCTGCATCGCCTTGACCGCGCCGCTGGTGTTGTGCGGGCGCACCACGGTGGCGGCGTCCCCGCCGATGAGCAGCCGGCCGGCCGTGCGGTGCGGGGCCGCCAGGTCGTAGATCGGCTGCAGGAAGGTCCGTTCGCGCGGGGTCAGGGTGACCAGGCCGGCCCAGTACGGCGGCAGGTACCGCTCGGCGAGCTGCCGCAGTTCGTCCAGCTGTCCGTCGAGGAGGCTGCCCGCCGGGATGCTGGTCGGGCCGTCCAGCCGCAGCCAGGCGGGTGTGGGGGCGTAGAAGACCCAGTTCACCTGGGTGCGGCCGGGTTCGACCCCGGGGATGCGGTAGATCACCACCTGGCCGCCGGGGTAGCAGGCGGTGATGCACTGCTCCTCGGGCCAGGGCGCCGCACCTCCGGGCAGCTCGGCGAGCAGGGCGGCGTCGTAGCTGCCGCGCCAGCACACGTACCCGGCGTACTCGGGTTCGGCCCGGGGGCAGACGGCGGCGCGGACCACCGAGCGGTAGCCGTCGGCGCCGATCACCAGGTCGTACGTCTCGCGGCCGCCACCGGCTTCGGCCCAGGCTCCCTCGGGTCCGTTGCCGACGGCCGTCACGGTGGTGCCCAGCCGGAACTCGACCTGCCGGGGCGTCCGTTCGCGCAGCGCCTGCCAGAGCACGCCCCAGTGGTGGGAGTGGAAGGGGAAGGGCTGGGCCCAGAGCAGCCGACCGCAGCCGTCCGGTCCGTCGCCCTCGCCGGCCGCGCCCCGGGTGACCCAGCGGCGGACGGTGAGGCGGTGGCGGCGGGTGTCCGCGTCGAGGTGCCCGGTCCGGACCAGTTCGTCGAAGCGGTCGTTGTGGGTGCACAGCCCCACGCCGCGGTCCTCCAGCCGGCCGGGGCTGCGTTCCAGCACCACCACGCGTTCCGCGCCGAGCCGGGCGGCGGCGCCGGCGAACGCGCTTCCGGCGATGCTGCCCCCGACCACGGCCACCGAGCCACCCCGCACGGCCGCTCCTCTCCCGAGCTCGTGTCGTCCCGCGACGCCCCGGCGATGTCCGGGACGCCCCGCGTCGCCCCCGCGATGTCCGGGACACGACGATACGCCGCCGACCGGGTTCCGGCGGCGTGTTCGAGCCATCCGGAGGGCCGTCCGGAGGGTCGTCCGGTGGGGTCCCGGGGCGTCCGGTCGGGCGCCTCCGGGGGTCGTCCGGAGGGGTGTCCGGAGGTCCGTCCGGCAGCCCCGTCCAGCCTTATGCAACTAGTTGCATACCCCGCCGCCCGTCCCCTACCCTGCGGTAACAACGCCCCCCAGCCCGCGCCCCAGGAGACGTCGATGAGCGCCCACCCCGGCAGCAGCCGCTACCCGCACCTGCTCAGCCCGCTCGACCTCGGCTTCACCACCCTGCCCAACCGCGTGATCATGGGCTCCATGCACGTCGGCCTGGAGGAGGCCCCCGGCGGCTACGAGCGGATGGCCGCCTTCTACGCCGAACGGGCCCGCGGCGGCGTCGGCCTGATCGTCACCGGCGGCATCGCCCCCAACGAGGCCGGGCGCCCCTGGGAGGGCGGCGCGATGCTGACCACCGAGGAGGAGGCCGACAAGCACCGGACCGTCACCGACGCGGTGCACGCCGCCGGCGGCAGGATCGCCCTCCAGATCCTCCACTTCGGCCGCTACGCCTACCACCCCGACCTCGTCGCCCCCAGCGCGATCCAGGCCCCGATCAGCCCCTTCGCGCCCAACGCGCTCACCGCCGAGCAGGTCGAGCAGACCATCGAGGACTTCGCCCGCTGCGCCGAACTCGCCCGCCGCGCCGGGTACGACGGCGTCGAGATCATGGGCTCCGAGGGCTACCTGATCAACGAGTTCGTCGTCGCCGCGACCAACCACCGCGAGGACGAGTGGGGCGGCCCGTACGAGCGGCGGATGCGCTTCCCGGTGGAGATCGTCCGCCGGGTCCGCGAGCGCGTCGGCGAGGACTTCATCATCGTCTACCGCCTCTCCATGCTCGACCTGGTGCCCGGCGGCTCCACCCTGGACGAGGTCGTGCAGCTGGCCCAGGCCGTCGAGGCCGCCGGGGCGACCATCATCAACAGCGGCATCGGCTGGCACGAGGCCCGCATCCCCACCATCGCCACCTCGGTGCCGCGCGGCGCCTTCGCCTGGGTCACGAAGAAGGTGATGGGCAAGGTCGGCATCCCGCTGGTCACCACCAACCGCATCAACACCCCCGAGATCGCCGAGCGCCTGCTCGCCGAGGGCAGCGCCGACCTGGTCTCGATGGCCCGCCCGCTGCTCGCCGACGCCGACTTCGTCGCCAAGGCCCGGGACGACCGCGCCGAGGCCATCAACACCTGCATCGGCTGCAACCAGGCCTGCCTCGACCACACCTTCAACCTCCAGATCACCTCCTGCCTGGTCAACCCGCGCGCCTGCCACGAGACCGAACTCGTCCTCGGCCCCACCCGATCGCGCAAGCGGATCGGCGTCGTCGGAGCCGGCCCCGCCGGCCTCGCCTTCGCCGTCTCCGCCGCCGAGCGCGGCCACGACGTCACCCTGTACGACGCCGCCGAGACGATCGGCGGACAGCTCAACATCGCCCGGCGCATCCCCGGCAAGGAGGAGTTCGACGAGACGCTGCGCTACTTCCGCACCAGGCTGGCCGAGTTGGCCGTCACGCTGCGGCTCGGCGCGACCGTCACCGCCGAACAGCTGGCCGAGCAGGACCACGACGAGATCGTCCTCGCCACCGGCGTCACCCCGCGAACTCCCGCCGACATCCCCGGAATCGACCACCCCAGCGTGCTCGGCTACCTCGACGTGCTGCGCGACGGCGCGCCGGTCGGCGAGCGGGTCGCCATCCTCGGCGCGGGCGGCATCGGCTTCGACGTGGCCGAGTTCCTCACCGACCCGGGCGACGTGGCCAGCCTCAACCCGCCCGCGTTCCAGGCCAAGTGGGGCATCGACCCGGACTACCGCGAGCGCGGCGGCCTGCGCGCCCCGGAGCGGCCCAAGCCCCCGCGCAGCGTCCACCTGCTCCAGCGCAGGACCGGCAAGGTCGGCGCCGGCCTCGGCAGGACCACCGGCTGGATCCACCGCACCGAGCTCAAGCACCGCGGCGTGGTGATGGTCCCCGGCGTCACCTACGACCTGATCGACGACGCCGGCCTGCACCTCACCGTCGACGGCGAGCGCCAACTGCTGCCCGTGGACACCGTCGTGCTCTGCACCGGCCAGGAGCCGCGCCGCGACCTGTACGAGGCGCTGCGCGAGCGCGGCCTGCCGGCGCACCTGATCGGCGGCGCCGACGTGGCCGCCGAACTGGACGCCAAGCGGGCCATCAAGCAGGGCACCGAACTGGCCGCCACCCTCTGACCCGGTCCGTACCCGGCCGGCACGCCCCGGCACGCCCTCCGTGCCCGCCCGGGGCCGAGCCGGGCCCGCCGCCCGCGGTCGGCCCCGTACGATCGACCCCATGTCGCTGCCGCACGCCATCCTCACCGCCCTGCTGGAGAAACCGTCCTCGGGGCTGGAGCTGACCAGGCGGTTCGACAAGTCGATCGGCTTCTTCTGGCCCGCCACCCACCAGCAGATCTACCGCGAACTGGGCCGGCTGGAGGCCGCCGGACACATCCGGGCCCTCCAGCCGGAAGGGCCGGTGCGCGGCCAGAAGAAGGAGTACGAGGTCCTGCCCGAGGGCCGCGCCGAACTCGCCCGCTGGACCGCCGAGGGCGCCGCGCCCCGCGCCGTCCGGGAGCCCCTGCTGCTGCGGCTGCGGGCGGCCGCGGTGGTCGGCACGGACGGGCTGACGGCCGAGCTGGGGCGCCATCTCGCCCTGCACCGCGAACAGTTGGCCGACTACCGGGAAATCGAACGGCGCGACTTCCCGGCCGAGCGGACGGACCCCGGGAACCGGCTCCAGCACGCGGTGCTGCGGGCCGGCATCGGACTGGAGACCTTCTGGGTGCAGTGGCTCGCCGAGACCCTCGACGCCCTGGAGGCCCTCGAAGCCCTTCCGCCCGCCCCCTCCGCTCCCTCGGCCCCATCCGCTCCGTCCGCCGACCCCGCGAACGGGTCCTGACCAGCGGAGATCCCCGCCCGCGCGCCCCGTCCGGCCCCCGGTGGGACACTGGTGGCTGTCCCTGCCCGAACCCTCGACCGGGGGCCCGTATGACTCGTCCCAGGCCCATCCACGCCCTCGCCGCCGCGGCCGCAGCCGTGGCGGTCGCCCTGGGCCCGGCCGCCCTGCCGGCATCGGCCGCACCCGCCCAGGACGCCCAGCAACTGCCCTCCGCCGACCAGCTGAAGTCGGCCCTGCTGACCGCCGCCGACCTCGGCGCCGGCCACACCGAGATCCCGGTGACGCAGAGCCCCAGCCCCGGCGCGAACCCGACGCCGATGACGGGCTGCGCCGCGCTCAGCGCCCTGATCAACATGCACGCCACCCAGACCGGCACCGACGTCGCGCACGCCGCGGTCGAACTCGACGGCCCGAACGGC
The DNA here is from genome assembly GCF_053612025.1 of Kitasatospora sp. NPDC054768. Lineage (NCBI taxonomy): Bacteria > Bacillati > Actinomycetota > Actinomycetes > Kitasatosporales > Streptomycetaceae > Kitasatospora > Kitasatospora sp. NPDC054768. The sequence goes on along the minus strand of NZ_JBSHBN010000012.1, from coordinate 24,531 downwards.
AACCCGATGACCACCCAGGTCCTCGCCGCCGAGGCTCCCGACCGGCTCACCGCCGACTTCAACACCGTCTCCGACGCCCTGAAGACCTGCCACAGCATCACCTTCAACGGCGGCACCGACGACGAGGTGACCTTCACCGTCACCCCGGTCACCCTCGGCGACCGCAAGGACGCCCCCGCCGTCCACCTCGACGGCACCCTGGCCGGCGTCCAACTCAACGGCTACGTCGGCATCGAGCGCTTCGGCACGGTCGCCATGGCCTTCGGCTTCTTCGAACGCCAGGCCACCTCCGAGCAGGCCGCCTCCATGCAGTACCGCACCGCCGTCGCCAAGGTCGAACGCACCCTCGGCACCCAGGCCGGCAGCACCGCCACCCCCACCGCCGCCCCCACCGAGGGCCAGCGCGCCTGACCCGCCCCCGCACGCTCCGCACAGCACCGCGGCCCCTTCCCGAACGTCCTGTACGTTCGGCGAGGGGCCGCCGTGGTCCACCGCCCAAGGGGGCGGCGGCTGCACGCGTCGGAGGCTCTGGTGGTCGAGGAGCCACGGAGAAGGGGGGAGAAGACGTGAGGTGCTTTCCGGTGAAACTCCGTACCGTTCTCGCAGGTCTGCTGTTCGGCGTCTGCGCCTGCACCGGGGTGCCCGGTGGACACGGTGCTACGGCCCGGAGTTGATCTGGCAGGCCGAGACGACCGGCGCCATCTGCTCGGCGTCGCCGAGGGTGGTTTCGCGTGGATGCGTTCCGCTCGCGGACATCGCTGCCAGGCCGCTCCCCGGAGTCGGAACCTTCATCGGTGCCAGCATGTACAACGGCCAGTGGTCGGTCATGCTGATGTCCAGTGGTGAGACGATCGATCAGATCTCCTGCCAAGGAGGGAGCTTTCCGGCGCGGAAGGGGTTCTCGATCACCGTCGACGGGGTGCTCCGCACCGTCGACACGATATCCGTACCGCAAAGCCTCCAAGGCGAGTACCGGGTGGCAGTCCAGCGCGACGGCGCGGTTGCCGAGGATCGTGTAACGCTCGACATGGGGAAGGTCGGCGGCCGCGTGCAGTGCCGACCGGTCGGACCGGCTGCGCGGTCCCGCCTCCCCGTGCGGGATGCGGGACCCCGCTTCCTACCATGGGGCGCGGTTCACCGGGAACCGTGGTCCTTGGGAGGAATGTCAGGTTCACGGGTTCGTGGGAGTACGGGAAGGTGGAGGACGCGGGGACCGGGCGGTAGCGAAACTGTCCTCGGCGGAGGGAAACCTGAGGTGTGAGAGGCACTTTCAGTACGGCAGTGCCAAGTCGGGCGACTGGCTCGGGACGACCGGTGTGGACGCCGGCCAGGAGCCGTTCGTCCGGCAGTAGTTCGGTGATCGTGACATCGTGTTGACCCCTGCCTTCGGGAGCGCCCCATCCGGCGAACGGATCGGGCGCTCCCGGTGTTTGCGGGTGTGCGGGAGATCCTTTGAGGGAGGGGCGGGAGACATGGCTGTCGGAAGGTGGTTTCCAAGGTCGCGGGAGGGGGTGGTCCTGGTGGTGGGGCTCGTGCTGATCGCCGGAGCCACCGGCTATTTGAAGCTCAGGCCGGGTGGGCCGGAGGTGAAGGACTATGTGGGCCGGTGGGCCGCGCGCGACGAGGTGATCGAGCTGCGGGAGAACGGGGCGCTCGGGGAGGTTCGGCTCGACGGCTACTTCTGCTTGAAGGAGCCCGTGGTGGGCGACGGCCCGCTCGGTGAGTTCCAGGGGACCTGGAAGGCGGAGAGCGTGGACGACGACGGGGCGGGGGTCTTCGTGACCCTGCGGAACTACAACCGCGGGCAGGACTGTCAGATCTTCCTGCAGGAACAAGGCAAGGGACCGGTGACCACGATGTCCGCCCAGTCTCGGGGGAGTGAGCAGCGATGGTTCTCAAGGGCGTAGTTCGTCGGAGCAGGCGGTGCGGATTGGCGGTCGCCCTGGCGTCCGTTTTGCCGGTGGCGGTTGGGTGTTCGGCCGGGCCCGAGGAGAGGCCCCCGGTGGTCGGGGCGTGGACGTCGGGCATCGGTTCGATCCAGTTCCTGGAGGGCGGCAGGCTCGGCGAGGTGAGTCTGCTGCCTGCCGCCTGCCGTGGGGAGAAGTCGCCCACGCCGGTGCAGTTCACCGGCACGTGGAAGCATGGCAAGTTGGAGGACGCCGGGACCGGAGCGTGGGCCACGCTGACGTCCGGCGCCGGCTATCCGACGTGTGAGAGGTACTTCCAGTACTTCACGTACGAGGGGCGGGAGCGGCTGCAGCTGACGGGGGTCTCGATCGCCGATGATCCCTTCGTCCGGCAGTAGTTCACCAGCCGTCAGGGTGCAGTACGACCGGCTCAGGGAGCGCCCCATCCGAAGGTCGGATGGGGCGCTCTGGGCTTCGTTGGTGGATGGGAGAGCTTTCGATGGAGGGGTGCGTGAAGGACCAACGAATCATCCTGCGGAGGCTGCTCGGCGGGCAGGGATCTCTAGCGGCTGAAGAGTCCGGGCTTACTGATGACGAAGTCCTGAACGGCTCCCGTGGCTCCGGAGAGGTGGAGCGGGGAATGCAGAGTTGATGGGCTCGTTCGGAGCGAGGCATGCGGGGCGGCGCGTGTCGATGGTGCTGGCATGTGTGGTCCCGTTGGCGGTTTCGTGCGCGGTGGGGAAGGCGCCTGACCCGGCTGTCATCGGGACCTGGAAGGCGGGCGCCGCTTCGATCCAGTTCCTGGAGGGCGGCAGGCTCGGCGAGGTGAGTCTGCCGCCCGCCATCTGTCGGGGAAAGGAGTCGCCGACGGCCGTCAGGTTCACCGGTACCTGGGAGTGCGGGAGGCAGGAGGACGCCGGGACGGGCGCAGTCGCCAGACTGGCCTCTGTGGAGGGAATCCTCACCTGCGAGCGGTACTTCCAGTATGTCAAGGGAGAAGCGGGGGGGAGGCGCTGATTCTGACCGGTGTGGACACCCGCCAAGGACCGTTCGTTCGACAGTAGTTCGGGAGTGGAATGATCGGCTTCATGGATCGCCCTCGTGTGAAGCAGCGTTCAAGGCCTCGGGCCGCGCTGTTCGTTCCGGCTCTGGCGCTGATCACCGGCCTGCCGCTGGTGGTGTCCTGTACGGCGGCGGAGCCTCCGGCACCTGCGCCCGTGCCGACGCCGACGGTGCGGACGGACCTCGACCCGCTGACGCGCCGCTTTCCGCAGTTGGGTTCGCTGTCTGGGGCCACGTGGGTCAGCCGGGTGTTGACGCAGAACACCGGGCGGGGGGTTCTCGGACCGACTGACGTGAGCCTGGAGGGGGTGGCGCAGGTCGAGCCGGCGACGCTGGCGGCGATCACGTCGGGCGGAACGTGGGAGGAGACCGTCATCGAGTGCGGTGTCCCGGAGGAGATCGCCACCGAGGTGGGTGGCACGACCGGATGGCTCCACAGCACGGCCTTCGACAAGTCGATCACTCGGACCCAGTATTCGGGGAGCTTCTACTTCGACAAGCAGACCAGCCGGGTCTACTTCTGCACGGTCAACCCGAACGTGCGGACCGAGGGTTGAGTGGTCGCCCGGTCACGGCCGGGCGGCCGTGCCGAAGGGGTTGTCGATCACGTAGTGCCAGTGGCCGGCCGGGTCGCGGCGGGCGACGTCGGTGGCGGTGCCGGTGAGGTGGATGTCGGTGCCGTCGGGGGTGGTGCCGGTGATCTCCCAGTCGACGATGAGCAGGGCGATGTCGTCGGCGACGTAGGTGTGCCGGGGGCGGACGGTGATGGGCAGGCCGAGGGCGAGGAACTCGGCGTTGGCGCGCTGGAGTTCGGTCCCCGTGGCGGTGGCGCCGGGGGCGGGGACGAAGACCGCGCCGGGCTCGTAGACCCGGGCGAGCAGTTCCGGGCGGCCGGAGTTGAAGGCGGCGGCGAAGACGGCCGGGTGTTGTGCCGGGTCGGTGCTCGGGGGGAGGGTGGTGGGGTGAGTCATGCGAGCAGTGAAGACCGGCCCGGCGTGGGTCACCAAACGGGAAGTGACGGGTCGGGTGAGCGGGGCTGGGACGAGGAGCTGGTGCCGGACGGGCGCGGCCGCACCGCCCGTCCGGAGCCGGACTGTCCGGTGGAGGTGGCGCTCGCGGCGGTGGCCGGCCGGTGGACGACGCTGGTGCTGCGCGAGCTGATGCACGGGCCCGCCTCGTACGGGGAGTTGCGGGAGCGGCTGCCGGAGATCAGCTCGAAGGTGCTCGCGGAGCGCCTGCAGGCGTTGGGGGAGCGGGAGTTGGTGGTGCGGGAGCGGCGGCGCGGGTTCCCGGTGCGGACCTCGTACCGGTTGACGCCTGCCGGGGAGGCGCTGCGGCCGCTGCTGGTGGAGCTGTACCGGACGGGCGTGGCGTTGGCGGGGCGCGGCTAGGGTCGGGCGGCCGCACCCCCGTGGCGGCCGCCCGTGCACGAGGTCCTACGGGTGGTGGACGACCTCCGGGAAGGCCTTCGACGGGCCGTCGAGCAGCTTGCCGCAGTGGCGGCCCCGCAGGTGGAGGTCGAAGAAGGCGCGCGGGTAGGCCTGCTGGATGAGGACGCCGCGCTCGGGGTCGAGGGTGCCGACCTGGGACTGGATCTGCTCCTCGGTCAGGCCGATCAGCCGGCCCGCCTGCGGGATCAGCGTCATGTTGTCGCCGTACGAGTTGTGCACGGCGCCGGTGGCCTGGACGTCGAGGCGCCAGCCGCGCAGGTGGCCCCAGAAGGTCGCGATGTAGGGGCTGTTCGCCCGGGTGTAGTTGGCGGTCATCATCATGAACGGACGGTCGATGTCGGTGGTGATGGCGGGGTTCGACTCCATCCGCCCGTCCAGGGTCAGCCCGGCGCGGATGCGCTGGTCGGCGACCATGGCGAGGCCGACGGCGGTGCCGCCCTTGGACCAGCCGAAGGCGCCGATGTTCCGGGCGTCGAGGCCGCCGAGCAGGCCGTTCGGCAGGGTGCGGCCGTCGACGTCGGGGTTGCGGCCGTTGGCGAGGTCGACGACGCGGTCGAGCAGGAAGAGCAGGTCGGCCGCGTAGTCCCTCGGGTACAGGCCCGGGGCGACGCCGTCCCGGGTGACGACGGTCCCGTCCGGGAATTCGGTGATGCCGTCGTGGGTGTGGTCGACGGTGACGACGGCGAAGCCGTGGCTGGCCAACTCCTGGACCACGATGGTGTGGTCGCCGCGGTGGCTGCCCGCGCCGTGCGAGTACAGGATGACCGGCAGCGGCCGGCCGGCCCGGTGGACGGGTGCGCCCTGGTGGCCGGCGGTGAGCGGGGCGAGCGAGAGCGGGAGGGGGAAGCCGACGTCGTCGAGGAAGGCCTTGAGGGCGCCCTCGGTCATCCAGGGGGCGAGCGGGTAGGCGGCGGCGTCCGCGGTCCGGGCGGGGTACCAGACGGTGGCCATCAGCTCGCGGAACGTGCCGGGCCGGGCGTTCGGGTCCAGCCGGGACTCGTCGCGCAGGTGCAGCGGCACCATGCCGACCGGGAAGGGGCCGGTGGGCGCGGTCAGGGTGAGGCGGGAGGGGGACGCGGCGCCGGAGGAGGGGACGGGAGCGGCGGCCGGGGCGGCGGCGGGAGCGGCCGAGGCGGTGCGGGCGAGGCCCAGCGGCGCGACGGCGCCGAGGGCGAGCGCGGTGCCCAGCATGCGGCGGCGGGTCGGTCCGGTACGGCGTGCGGTCGGCGTGGTGTCCAGCGGCGTGGTGTCCATGCGTGGAACGCTGTCATGCGGGCCGGGTGGGCAACATCAGCCCGTCGATTGATCCTCCGTCACGTCGTATTGGCCCACGGGTTTACATCCCCGGGCTGATGCGGACGGCCCCAACAGGCACCAGCGAGCCCCAACAGGCATCAATGAGTACCAACCGGCACCCGGTCGGCGGCACCCGGCACCCGGCACCCGGCAGGCGGCAACGCGGCAGCGCCGGGGCGACGCCGCGTTGCCGGCCGTGATCAGATGAAGTTCTTGTCGATCAGCATCTGCAGGACGTTGACGTGGAAGTCCGGGAAGTCCATCGGCACGATGCCGAATCGGGCGCGCTGCTGGGTGCGGGCGTTCAGATACGGGTAAACCGTGCGGTCCATCAGGGCCTGCGAGCTAGTCTTCGGCCAGTAACCCCCGGCGTAGGAGAGGAAGTTGACGAACATCTTCGAGTGGCCCGGGGTGAGGAAGGCCTTGTCGAACTGGGCGACGATGCGCCGGCCCTTCGTCCCCAGCGGGTCGAGGCCGCCGGTCTGCCAGAGGTCCTGGGTGTCGAACCAGCCGTTCTCGCCGCTGGACCAGTCGATCAGGCCCCACGGGTTGGCGAAGTCGGCGATCAGGACGACCTTCCCTCGGGCGGTGGCGAGGGTCGGCCACCCGTAGAAGTGGAACAGGCCGCGGTAGCCCAGGTCGTCGAAGTAGTGGTTGACCCGCCGCATGAACTCGGTGTCGTCGAGCGACTGGCCGCCGGCGCGCTCGTTGCGCAGGCGCATCAGGACGGTCTCGCCGGGGTGCGACTGGAGAAAGGACCGGCACCGGTCGAGCACGTCCTGGAGCCGGATGTGCTGGTAGGCGTCGGAGTGGTAGATCCCGAGCTCGTCGGGCGCGCCCTGGAGGCCGTTGCAGCGGATGTCGAGGAAGCGGACTCCCTCGGTCAACTGCTGGGGGATTCCCCAGTTCTGGGTGTGCGACCACTCGGTGCCGTAGGCGGGGTTCTCGCAGCAGGAGTCGTGGGTGCCGGGGATGGTGAGGTCGAGCAGGGAGAGGTCGCCGCTCAGGCGGCTCATCCAGCTGTCCGTCGGCAGGCCGCGCGGCGTCGTGGCGTCGGTGGCCGCCCACGCGGTGCCAGGCAGGGTGAGGCCCGTGACGGTGGCGGCGCCCAATCCCGCGCCCCACTTGAGTAGTTCACGACGTGCGATGCCCATGGTGCGGCTCCTCGGGGTCCGGTCGGTGCGGTGCAATACGGTGCGGTGCGGTGTGGCGAAGTGCGGTCGGTCGTGCGAGGGGGCGTTGTCATCCTGGAGTACGCGGGCACAGCTTTGACAGGTCCGTGACGCCGAAATCCGGGGCTGTGTGTCGTCGGGCCCACGCGTGTTCGGGTCCACGCGTGTTCGTGCCCGGGAACCGCGCGGGACTCCGGAGGCGTGTGCGTCCGGGAACGTGGGCGTGGGCGTGGGCGAGGGGGACCGGCGGGGATGGCGGCATCGGTGGAGCGCAACAGATCGCACGGCTGCGGGTGGTACGCCGCCGGACCGCTGCTCGCGGCGGCGGTCACCGTCCTGGGGGCGCTGCTGGTTGCGCGCAGGTGGGCGGACTGCCCGCGGGGGATGGACATGCCGACCCGGGCGTCGATGGCGCTGAGCCTGCCGGTCGGCTGGATCGGCATGACCGTGCTGCTGGTCCTCCTGCAGGCCGTCCTGGTGGCCGTGCTGCCCGAGGGCACCGAACCGGAGGTGAAGTGGGTGGTGCTGGTGGTGGCGGCCGTGCTGCTGTTCCTGCTGTACGTCTTCGGGATGGGCTCCCCGGACACGGGGCCGGGCGGCTCCTGTTACCGCGGCTAGCGGATCGGCCCAGGCCCGGGGGCCCGCGCCACCGGACCCCTCGGCGGGGTGAAGATCGAAATGCGCGGACGGCCGCCGCCCGCCACGGTGGGACCGTGGCTGCGATCGTCGTCCTCTTCGAAATGGCCCCGGAACAGGCCCTCGGCCCCGAGGGCGTCGGCCCGGGCGTGGTCGCGGTGCACGCCGCCGGCCAGGATCCGGACGTCCCGGAGGACCCGCAGGCGCGCACCCTCTGCGGGCTGGACACCGCCCCGATGGAGCACGCCCACTACCGTCCCGCCCGGCCGGGTGAGCCGTGGTACCCGCCCGAGCTGGAGCAGCAGCGGTGCCGGCTCTGCGAGGCGGCGCTGCACCGGCTCTGAAGCGAGGGGCCGGGGGCGCCGGAGTACCGCAGTGCCGGCGCCAGAGTGACCAGCGGACGAAGGTGACGACACCGAGCACCGCGAAGCCCGGGAGCACCAGACCGGCGAGCACCAGACCGGCGAGGACCAGAGAGGCGCAGGCCGGCAGCCCGGCCGGCTCCTCCTGGGCGGGGTGCCGGGCGCGGTCGTGCACGCGCTGCCAGTGGACCGGGCGGCCCGCCCGTGCGGAGGCCGTCTCGCGGAGCCCGGCCGGCCTGGCGCGGGCGGTCCCGGTCCGCGCCGACCGCTCGGGGCCGCGCCGGGCGAGGGCCGCCATCCGGTCGAGCGGATCGGGGTGGTGGGCCTCGAAGGCCGCGCTCCCGGCCGGGTCCCGGTCCGTGTCGAGGTGCGCCCAGCGGCCCGCCTCGGTCGGCTCGCCGGACAGGCGGTAGATCCAGGCCGGCCGCCGCCTCGCCGTGAGGCCCGCCGGGTACGAGGCCGCCAGGCCGCCGCAGGCGTAGCCGCGCGTCGGCCTCCTCAGCGGCCGGTCGGCGCGGCTGATCGGTGCGGCTGGTCGGTGCGGCTGGCCGACGGGTTCGCTCAGCGGGGCCGGTGGGCGACCGCGGCGAACATCGCCACCGACAGGTGGAACGTCCCGTGCTCGGCGGCCGCGTCGAGGTCGGCGTAGAGCCGGTCGCGCTGCTCCTCGGTGATCAGGCCCCGGCCGACGGCCGCCGCGCCGATCCCGTGGACGATCGGCCGGGTGACCGTGCGGGAGTCGTGCAGCAGGACGTCGGCGCCGAGCTGATCGACGGCCAGTCCGGCCTCGGCCAGCAGGCCCGCGAGGCGGCGCCCGGCGTCCGGGGTGGCGGCGGTGCCCTCGGCGACGGCGGCCAGCGCGGGGCGGATCTCCGGGGCGGCCGGGTGGAGCACGAAGGTGGCCCAGTCGGTGTCCAGCAGTGCGACCCGGCCGCCCGGATGCAGCACCCGGGCCATCTCGGCGACGGCCTTCGCCGGATCGGGGAGGTGCTGGAGGACGCGCTCGCACCAGACCACGTCCAACTCGCCGTCGGGCAAGGGCAGGTCGCGCGCGTCGCCGTCCAGGAAGCGGGCCGCGCTGCCGGCGTCGGTGGCGCGCTGCTCGGCGACGGCCCGGAGCCCGGGGTTGGGTTCGAGGCCGATCGCGCTGCCGGTGGCGCGGTCCGTCGCCCCGGCCCCCGGGGCGACCGCGGCCGCGAGCACCTGGGTCTCCGACCCGGTGCCGGCGCCGATGTCCAGCGCGCGCTCCCCGGGGCGTACGGCGAGCTGTGCGTGCGCCCACGCCCGCAGCCGCCGGACCCCGGGATTGGCCGCCTGGGCGTCCAGCACGGCGATCAGCCGGTCGGTGACGGCCGGGTCGGTGTTGGCGGCGTTGAAGGCCGAGGTGGGGTGCGGGTCGCTCATGGCCGTCACCCTAAAGGAATGTGACGCTGCGTCAGTGACCACCCCACCGTGGCCTCCTGGATCGGTGCAAGGTGTTCACGGCGGCGCGGACGGTCTCCTCGAAGGCGGGGACGTCGGGCCGGGTCCGGTTGCTCTCCCCCTCGACGATGGCGACCCCTCGACGAGGGTGACGGTGGTGCCGTCCCGGCCCACGCCGAACGGGAAGTTGCGTCTCCGGGTCGGGGTGTGGGCCGTCAGAGCTCCGGGAGCGCCTCTCCGGCCTGCGGCTCGCGGCCCTCGGTGAGCCGGAACAGGTAGCCGCGCAGGTAGGCCTCCAGTCCGTCGTCCAGGTAGGCGGCGTACTGCCGCAGGGCCTCGGGTTCGTTCCGGCCGTCGTCGCCCAGTTCCAGCTCGCTCGTGATCCAGGCCCGCACCTCGTCCCGGCGCGACCACCAGTCGCGCACCGCCTGCGGGGTCCAGTGACAGTCACCGTCCCAGGCGTAGCCGCCCTGCGGTTCGCCGTGGGCGATCTCCACCAGGGCGGCCACCTCGCGGGGGTTGGCGGGCTGGCGGTGGACGAACTCGCAGTGCTCGTCGTCCGAGAGCACGAGCTCGGGGAGGTAGTACGGGCCGTTCAGCCCGCTGTCGGTCTCGCCGGCGTAGAACGGGCCCGGCACGTTCAGCCGGCTGCGCTGCTCCCAGCGGCCGTCGCCCACGGAACCGGTCATCTCCCGGGCGGTCGGCAGCGGGTCCCAGTAGGCCTGCTCCTGCCACGGGCCCTCCACCGGGTAGCGGAGCAGCCGCCCGCGCATCCGCTTGGCGGCCTCCCGCAACCGCGCCTCGTGCGAGAGCGGTGCGGCCCGTCGGCTGCCCCGTGCCCGGTTCAGGAGCCGGGTCCACCGGCCGGCCAGTCCGCCCATCTGCGTTTTCCCCATGCGGCTCACCCTAGGCGTGGCGCCGGGAGGCCCACCCTGGGCCGTGGCACCGGACCGGCCCGGCCTCGACCGAAGCCGACCTCGACGAAGCGGCAGTGCGCTCGGCGGCGGACGGGACCGGGCCGACGTGAGCCGCGGGGCGGAGTGGGGAGGGGGGCGGGGCGCCGTGCCACACCCGGGGGGTGACCGGGGCGCCGCCCCCGGGGCCCGGGCGCAGGCCGCCGGCGCGCCCGCGGCGCGCGTGGCGCGGGGGGGGGCGGGGGCGCGGGGTGCCAGGGGTCCCGGCGCGGAGGGGGCGGGGGGGGGCGGTGATGCCGGCGTCGCTGAGGGCCTGGGTGCCGCCGGTGGTGGTGGTGAGAT
>NZ_JBSHBN010000012.1:0-13957 GCF_053612025.1 Kitasatospora sp. NPDC054768 | reverse complement strand
TCACCGGGCCGGGCCGGTCCCCCCCGCCCGCCGACTTGGCCGCCGGGGGTGTGGGCGGGGGGGCGGCGGGGACGGGGCCGTGGTGCGCCGGGGGGCGGTGTGGGAAGTCGGCCGGGCCGACTTCCCACTCCGGGCGGTTCAGCGGGACGCCTCGCCGGTGCCCGTGCAGCAGGCCTCCGGCGCGCCGGCGGCGCTCTTGCCGAGGCTGTCGGCGTCGGCCTTGACGACGTAGACCTCCCAGGGCTCCTTGCCGGGGGCGGTCACCCAGACCTTGTCCTGGATGGCGTAGCAGCAGGAGGTGTCGTTCTCCTCGAAGGTGGCGAGGCCGGCCTCGCGCAGGCGGGCGGTGGCGGCGGTGACCTGCTCGGTGGAGGCGACCTCGACGCCGAGGTGGTCGAGGCGGGTGTCCTCGCCGGGCTCGCCCTCGATGAGGACGAGCTTCAGCGGGGGCTCGGTGACGGCGAAGTTGGCGTAGCCGGGGCGGCGCTTGGCGGGCTCGGTGCCGAAGAGCTTGGAGTAGAAGGCGATGGAGCCTTCGAGGTCGGCGACGCGCAGGGCGAGCTGGACACGGGACACGGTGGCCTCCAACGGGCAGGAAGGGCTCGAAGGGCTGGAAGGGCTGGAAGGGAGCAAAGGGACTGAACGAGCCTGTATCGATGTCTGTCGATTCAGCCTTGCACTCTGGATCGATATTCGTCAACATAGAAGCATGTCGAAACAGGAACTCCCGCTGCTCGATCGGGACGACGCCGCGGACGGCTGCTGCCCCCGGCTGCTGAGCGCCCCGCTGGACGCGGACCAGGCCGCCGAACTGGCGCCGCTCTTCAAGGCCCTGGGCGATCCGGTGCGGCTGCGGCTGCTGTCGATGATCGCCTCCGGCGCCGGCGGCGAGGTGTGCGTCTGCGACCTGACGCCGGCGTTCGACCTGTCCCAGCCGACGATCTCCCACCACCTGAAGCTGCTCCGGCAGGCCGGGCTGATCGACTCCGAGCGCCGCGGCACCTGGGTGTACTACCGGCTGGTCCCCGAGACGACCGACCGCCTCGCGGGCATCCTCACCCGCCGGGCGTCCCTCGGCGCCGCCGAGTGAGCGCCGACGCCGGGGCGCCCGGCCCGGTGGCCGGCCGGCTGTCGTTCACCGACCGCTACCTCGCGCTGTGGATCCTCGCCGCGATGGTCCTCGGCATCGGCCTCGGCCGGCTCGTCCCCGGCCTGGGCGACGCGCTCGCGAAGGTGACCGTCACCGGCGTCTCCCTGCCGATCGCGTTCGGCCTGCTGGTGATGATGTACCCGGTGCTCGCGAAGGTCCGCTACGACCGCCTCGACACCGTCACCCGCGACCGCCGCCTGCTGCTCCCCTCCCTGCTGCTGAACTGGCTCGTCGGGCCCGCCCTGATGTTCGCCCTCGCCTGGCTCCTGCTGCCCGACCTGCCGGAGTACCGCACCGGGCTGATCGTCGTCGGCCTCGCCCGCTGCATCGCCATGGTGATCATCTGGAACGACCTGGCCGGCGGCGACCGGGAGGCCGCCGCCGTCCTCGTCGCCCTGAACTCGCTCTTCCAGGTGGTCGCCTTCGGCGCGCTGGGCTGGTTCTACCTGTCCGTGCTGCCCGGGTGGCTCGGCCTGGAGCGGACCGCGCTCGACGTCCCGGTGTGGGAGATCGCCCGCAGCGTGCTGATCTTCCTCGGCATCCCGCTCGCCGCCGGCTACCTCACCCGCCGCCTGGGCGAGGAGGCCCGCGGCCGTGCCTGGTACGAGACGGCGCTGCTGCCGCGCATCGGCCCGTTCGCGCTGTACGGGCTCCTGTTCACGATCGTCGTCCTGTTCGCGCTCCAGGGCCGTGCCATCACCGCGCAGCCCCTGGACGTCGCCCGGATCGCGCTGCCGCTGCTGGTCTACTTCGCCGTCATGTGGGCCGGTTCCCTGGCACTGGGCCGCGCGGTGGGACTGGACCACCCGCGGGCCACCACCCTCGCGTTCACCGCGGCGGGCAACAACTTCGAACTGGCCATCGCCGTCGCCATCGCCACCTTCGGCGCCGCGAGCGGCCAGGCCCTCGCCGGAGTGGTCGGCCCGCTGATCGAGGTGCCCGTCCTGATCGGCCTCGTCCACGTGGCCCTCGCCGCCCGCCGGTACTTCCCCCGGCCCGCCACCGTCCCCGCCACCGTCCCTGCCCCCGAACCCGCCCCCGAACCCGAAGGTTCCGCCCGTGTCTGAGTCCAAGCCGTCCGTGCTGTTCGTCTGCGTGCACAACGCCGGCCGCTCCCAGATGGCCGCCGCCTTCCTCACCCGGTTCGGCGGGGACCGGGTCGAGGTCCGGTCGGCCGGGTCGGCGCCCGCCGACGGCGTCAATCCGGCCGTGGTCCGGGCGATGGCCGAGGTGGGGATCGACCTCTCCACCGAGACGCCCAAGGTGCTCACCGTCGAGGCGGTCCGGGCCTCGGACGTGGTGATCACCATGGGCTGCGGCGACGCCTGCCCGTACTTCCCCGGAAAGCGCTACCTGGACTGGCAGTTGGCGGACCCGGCGGGCCAGGGCGTCGACGCCGTCCGCCCGATCCGCGACGGGATCGAGCAGCGTGTCCGCGCCCTGATGGCGGAACTCGGCATCGAGGCCGTCGCATGAGCGGGGTGGTGAACGTCGCCGCGATGACCCCGGCGCACGCCGCGCAGGTCCTGGAGATCTACCGGTCGGGCATCGACGGCGGCGACGCCACCTTCGAGACCGGTGTGCCGAGTTGGGAGGAGTGCGACGCGGCTCGCACGGCCCGGCACCGCCTGGTCGCCCTCGACGGGTTCGACGGGTTCGACCGGGTGCTCGGCTGGGCCGCGGTGGCGCGGGTGTCGGAGCGGAGCGCGGCCCACGGGACCCCCACCGCACCGCCGTCCGAACGGCCCGCCGGACCACCCCCGAACCGCCTCTGACCAGCCCGTTAGGCTCGCTCCATGACTGCCGACCACCACCACACGTGCGCGTGCTGCACGGAACGCCACGACGGCCCGCCGCTGTCCTACGGGGCTCCGGCGCCGGTGGAATGGAAGCCGCGCTACTCCCGGCGCCGGGACAGCGAGCTGACCGCCGACCAGTGCGTGGTCAAGGGACGGCACTTCTACGTCCACGGCCTGATCGAGATACCGGTGCGTGACAGCGGCGACACGTTCTCGTGGGGCGTCTGGGTCTCCTTGAGCGAGCAGAACTTCGCCCGGACGCACGACCTGTGGGACGACCCGGTACGGGAGCAGGAGCCCCCGTACTTCGGCTGGCTCTCCACCGAGCTGCCCGTCTATCCGGACTCGACCCTCCTGCTCAAGACCCACGTCCACACCCGCGCGGTCGGCCGGCGTCCTTTGATCGAACTGGAACCGACCGATCATCCCCTCGCGGTCGAGCAGCGCGAAGGCATTACGACCGGCCGCGTGCGGGAATTCGCGGACCTGCTCCTCCGGGGCTGACGGCCTCCGGCCCGCTGACGGTCCCCGGCCGCTGCTTCCCGCTGACGGTCCGCAACAGCCGGCCGCGGTGCGCGGTGCACGCCGCGTGGTGCACGCCGCGCGGTGCCGTGGCCGGCCGGTGCGCGCACGGCCGGTCGGTGCGTGTCAGACGCCGACGGCGGTGCCGGCGTGGGCGGAGGCCGCCTGGTACTCGTCGTCGCCCTCGAACCGGGCTTCGCAGCCGGTGGCGAGGGTGCTGGCGACGATGACCGGGTCGAGGATCTTGGAGCCGGAGTTCAGCTCGGCGATCCCGCTCTGGTCGGTGGTCGCGGAGCCGACCCGCTGGCCGCTCGCCGTGCTGTAGAAGGTGATCTGCCGCCCCACGATCGGCTTGCCGTCCATGTCGGTCAGCGTGGCCTCGAAGTCGCCGCTGATCGGAGCGTGGGCGACCACGTGGCCGCTGACCGTACGTGCCGTGAGCTGGACTGGCTTCTTCTCGGAAGTCATGGTGTAACCTCCCGGATGCTCTGGGCTACTACTTCCACCGTAGGTGCCTCCGTGACGGCCTGCACGCGGGCAGTGATGCCGCAGGTCGGAGGGGCGGTGGGCGGTCGACGTCGGGCGGTGGTCGAGCGGTGCCCCGTCGCGGGTCGGCGGAACCGGAGCCTGACGCCCCTCCCGACGCACGCCGCCCGGGCCGCACGGGCGGGAGACCGGGGCAACCCGGTGGAGTTCGGGGCGGGGATCGGGGAGACTCGCGCGCATGGTTTCGGTACTGCAGAACGTGGCGATCGACTGCGCGGACGCCTATGAGTTGGCGCGCTTCTGGAGCGGTGTGACGGGCAGGCCGCTGGACCCCGACTGCCGGCCGGGGGACCACGAGACCCAGGTGCTGCTGGCGGAGGGCCCGGTGCTGTACTTCAACCAGGTGCCCGAGGCGAAGACGGTCAAGAACCGGGTCCACCTGTGCCTGCGGCCCGAGACCTCGCGCGATCAGGAGGTGGAGCGGCTGCTCGGCCTCGGCGCCGCCCTCGTCGGCGACCACCGGAACCCCGACGGTTCGGGTTGGGCGGTCCTCGCCGATCCCGAGGGCAACGAGTTCTGCGTGCTGCGCAGCGACTCCGACCGGGCGGCCGCGCACCCGTGAGGGCGCCGGGGCGGGCCACGCGTGCACGGAGCCGGGGGCGGACCGGATCCCGACCACCACGGTGACGGTCGACACCGCTCGCGGCGGGTCACGGAGAAGTGGGCCGCCCGCGCTCCGGGTGCCGGTGCGACCAGGCCCCGACGCCCAGGGCCGTCCCGATCCCGAGGAACGCGCCGACCCCGGCCGGCGCGATCCACCCGGTGATCGGTGCGGCCGGGGCGCCGCCCTCCCCGGGGAGGGCGAGCAGCCCGGTGAGCAGGCCGTACGGGACGAGCAGCGTTCCCGCGCAGGCCAGGGCGAGCAGCGGCCTTCGCGGGAGCTTCCGTCCCCAGGGCCGGACGAGGGCGCAGGCGAGGAGCAGCCCGGTCAGGGCGAGGACGGCCGTGAAGTCGACGCCGTGCCGTTCGAGCAGGACGAGGGCGCCGGGCGCGCCGTTGCGGGTGAACTCGTCCGCCATGTCGAAGCCGTCCGCGAGTCCGGCCCGGCCGCCCGCCGCCCAGTAGGTCTTGACGGCGATGTAAGGGACGGTGGCGGCGGCACCCAGGGCCACGACCCTTCGCGCTGCCGCCGGTGTCGGTGCGTGCACCATGTCTCCTCCTGGGGCATCACCCGCGTCGGCCGCTGCCGCCGGGTGGTTCCACAGTGCCGCGCCCGGGGAGTCGGGTCGTCCTTCCCGGGGCCCGGCCGCAGGGCGGTCCGTCCCTCGCGCGGGGGAGGAGTGGGAAGTCGGCCGGGCCGACTTCCCACTCCCGGTGCTTCGGCGTGCGGTGGGGGCGGCGCGTTCGGGTTCGGCCCGGACCGGTCCTGGCGTTGGCGGTGCGGACGGCGGGAAGGACGCGGAGTCCCCTCAACGGCCCACCGCCTTCCCAGCGGCGGGCCGTTGGCGTGTGCCGTCGGGCGCTACAGGCGGAGCAGGACCACGCCCGTGACGGTCGTCGCCGCGGTGACGACCAGGACCGTCACCGCGCAGCCGACGTTCCCCGCCACGGACCGGCGGGTGGCCGCGAGGTCCGGCGTGAAGTCGGCCGGGTCGGCGGGGGAGTAGTGGATCGTGAGGTCCCCGCCGACCGGGACGGCGGAGTCCGGCAGGCCCGATGGGTAGTAGGCGGTGACGGCCGTCCCTTCCTCGGTGGTGAAGGCGACGACCGGCGTCCGGCTGGTCCGGGTGTCGCCGTCCTGGTCGGTCTCGACGTTCCTGAGGACGGCGACGACCCGCCCCGGGACGGGCGGCATGGCGGCCAGCTCGGCGAGCCGCTTCTTCATCGTCTGCTTCTCCCCGGGCAGGTAGAACGCGCCGAGGACGGTGACCGGACCGCAGGTCGCGACCAGGGCCCACGGCCAGCCCCGGTCGATCGAGAGGACGACCACCAGCCCGACGTAGATCAGGAACACCGCGGTGTGGGGCCAGGCGAGCCCCCTCCGCCCCGCCTGGAGGTCGCTGACGAACCGGAAGGCGTGCGGCCTCCCGCGCGGATAGCGGATTCCGACCTCCCGGCCCACCCAGGCCGTGCTGATCCGGTCGCCGGTCCCGCTGTCGTTGGTGACGACGAACTCCTCGCCGGTGGACGGGTCCTGGAAGCGGACGACCACCGCTATCCCGTCGTTCGAGGAGCTCCCGTCGCGCGGCTCCCCCACCCGTTCGATCCGCCCTTTCACCCGTACGGCCCGCTGCGCCTTGGTCAGGCCGGCCAGCGACCGGCCGTACCCGACCAGCGCCACGGCGCCGAACACCCCGCACCACAGGGCCAGGATTCCGTGCCAGTTCATGTGTGCCCCGCTCCCGTCCGTCCTGTCCGTGGTTCAGTGCGCCGAGGTGCGCCGCAGCACCCGGCCCTGTCCGTCCGCCTCCAGCACGGCGGCGCCCCCGGGCCCTGCCACGGTGACCGTGATGGTGACGGAGCCGTCGGTGCGGAGGACGGTGATGCTCCAGGCCTGCGGGGCGTGGACGCCGAGCGTGGTCCTGGCCTCGTCGACCAGGGCCGGGAACCGCTCGTAGGGCAGTGACACCGGATCGAACTCCCGGGCCTTCGAGTCGGTCGAGGAGAACGTCAGCGCCAGCAGGCTGTCCGTCACCTGCAGGGTCGTCACCGGCCCCGCTTCGCCGTCGCGCGTCAACGAGTTGACGGCCCGCCCCAACTCGCCCTCGTCGAGGAAGGACTGCCCGGGGCCGAGCACGACGGTGCCGGACCCGGCCGTCACCACCTTGGTCGACCACGACGAGGAGGCGGAGGCCGAGGGGCTCGCGGAGGAGGACGGCGGGCCGGCGGGCTCGTCCTCGAACAGGTCCACCCGGAACAGGAGGACGACGGCCGCCGCGGCGAGCAGCAGACCGAGGAACCCGAGGAAGGGGACGGCGCAGCTGTCGGGCGGCTCGCTCACCTTGGTCGAGGCGGGCGCGGAGTCGAGCAGCGCCCCGGCCGCCCGCTCCTCCCACACCGGGGTCGGCCGCTTCACGATGCGCACGGCTGCCGGCCGGTCCGGCGGGTAGCGGACCACCAGGACGCCGCGCGGCCGGTAGTCGGGGAGGTCGGCGACGTGGATGTCCTGGGTGAACTCCACCCGGAACGCGGGGCCTTCGTCCGGCACGACGGTGAGGTCGAACCGCACCGCCAGGTCGGTCACCTCGCCCTTCGGGACGTCCAGGCTCTCGATCATCGCGAGCGCCGTCCGCGGGACGACGGCTGCCTCCCGGGCCCGCCGCGGCACGCCGGCGAGGAGGAGCAGCAGGCCGTAGACGATGGGAAGGCCCATGCCGGCGATGACCAGCGCCACCTTGTCGACGACGACGCCGACGACCATTGCGGCGAGCGATCCTCCGATCACACTTCCGGTCAGGAAGCCGCGGGCGAGGGCGACCGGCGTGTTGCGCGTGGGCGGCGCACCGGTGGTGATCGTCATACCGGTGATTGTGCCGGGCGGGAGCGACGGCGGACAGGCCCGGAGCCGACAAGCTTGCGCCGTCCCAGTGAAACCCCGGAACCAGTCGGGGCGACCCGCGTGCCGCCGGCCCAACCGGCCCGCCCTGCACCTAACTTCACGGCGGACCGGATCCGACCCGGCCGGCCCGTGAACCCCCGCCCCCCCCGAACCAGGAGCAGCAGTGCGAATCCCCCAGAAGCCCGCCGTCGTCCTCGCGGCCGCCGTCGCCCTCGCCGGCCTCACCGCCCTCGGCGGCGGCCCGGCCACGGCCGCGCCGCCGTCAGTCGTACACGACGGTGAAGTCCCGGCCGAGCGCGGCGTACCGGCCCAACGCGTCACGGAGCGCCTGCGCCGCCCACGGGAGTTCGCGCTCCAGATCCGCCCAGCCGACGAAGCGCAGTTCGGCGGGCATCGCGACCAGGCCGGTGATCGAGTCCCAGAACGCGGCCCAGTTCATGCCGTAGAACGCGGGGAGGCGCAGTTCGCGCTTCAGGACGGTGTGGAGGTCGTTCTCGCCGCGCACGGAGCCGACGTCGACGGTGATGCGGTGGGGCGGGTCCGGCGTCAGGTCCTCGGTGGTGTCCCAGAAGGTCGGGAGCCACCAGCACAGGACCGACCGGTCCTCGGGCCAGGGACGCTGCTCCTCGTCCTGCCAGTCCTCGAAGAGGTCCGCGGCCGGGTCGATCGGGCGCCAGGCGGGGTCGAGCGGCTCGTCGGCCGTCGCCGGCCGGACGAACCGCCGGCCGCGCTGGTCGCAGGCCCCGAACTCCCGGACGTTGCGCTGGGCCTGCAGCAGCGGGACCGAGTTGGCGCCGTCCGGCCTCAGCGGCCACCTGAGCTGCGCCGGGTCGTCCTCCCAGGAGCAGAGCGGGCAGACGACGAACGAACCGGGCCACCCTTCCCGGACATCGAAGACGAGATGGCCGCAGCAGGGGCAGGGTCGGCGAGTGTCCACCCCGGCAGTCTGGCCTGCCGGACCGGTCGACGGCGACCCGGTTTCGGAGCATGCCCATCGGATTTCGTGACAAGTCGTCATGGTCGGCGGATCACCTGTTCTAGGATCCTGGGGCACTTCGGACAGCACGTCGCTCCGTCCGAGCCGCACGTCCTCAGCAGACCACGTGCCCGGCGTTCGGGACAGGAGAGCCGGGTTCCCATCCTTCGATGCGGAGGCTTGACCATGAGTCGAACGGGTACGCGTCCAAGAGTCCTCATAGTCGGGGCGGGCCTGGCCGGCACCGCCACGGCCATCCGGCTGCTCTGCTTCGCGCGCAGACCGCTGGAGATCGTCCTGCTGGAACGACGTTCCGACTACCGCTCGGCGGGCGTCGCCTACCACCGGGACGGCAACCCCTGGGACTACGTGTTCAACATCCAGGCGGGCCGGATGTCGGTGTTCCGCGAGGACGTCCTCGACTTCGTCCGCTGGGCGAACCACGAGGCCGACCGCAGCGGCTGGCCGGAGCCCTGGGCCGGGCTCCGGTTCGTCGAGCAGGGGCCGGCGCCCCGGCGGATCTTCCAGGACTACCTGAGCGACCGGCTGGCCGAGGCGAGGCGCGAAGCCCCTCCCGGTGTCGTGCTCGTCGAAGCGGAGGGCGAGGCGGTCGACCTGGAAGTCCGGCCCACCGGCGCCGACGTGACGATCGAGCAGCCGTCGGGCCGCGGGGGCGGAGCCGACCGGAGCCCGGCGGTGACCGTGCTCCGCGCCGACCAGGTCGTCCTCGCGACCGGCCTCGAACTCCGGGAGCCGGTCTTCGCCTCCGAGGTCCGCACCCA
The DNA here is from genome assembly GCF_053612025.1 of Kitasatospora sp. NPDC054768. NCBI lineage: Bacteria > Bacillati > Actinomycetota > Actinomycetes > Kitasatosporales > Streptomycetaceae > Kitasatospora > Kitasatospora sp. NPDC054768. Next base: position 4,683 of record NZ_JBSHBN010000012.1, on the reverse strand, counting down.
CGCCTCCTTCGTGCGCGACCCCTACTCCGCGGCCGGAATCCGCAAGCTCGTCTCGCTCCCGTCCGAGTCGACGGTCGCCATCGTCGGCTCCGTGCTGAGCGCCTACGACTCGGCGGGCCTGCTGCTGCGCCAGGGCCACACCGGGAGGATCCATCTGATCTCCAGGACCGGGACGATGTTCCGGACGTACCCCGGCGGCCACGAGCACGGGGTGCTGCGCCTCCCCTGTCCGAAGACGCTGCTGGAGCCGTACCGGAACCGTGAGGAGTTCCTCGTCCGGATCCGGGCCGAGTGGGACACGGCGTGCTCGACGGTCGTCCGGGAGCATCCCGACGTCTCCCCGGTGGTGGTCGCCGAGCGGGTGGTCAAGGCGTGGGAGCCGCACCTCCCCGAGGCCATCGAGCGCATCCCCACCGCGGAACTGCGGGGCCTGCTGGACGAGTTCGGCACCGCGCTGGCCGCGCTGCGGGTCGGGGTGCTGGAGTACACGATGGCGGTCATCGAGCGCGCCCTGCACGCGGCGGACGGGGCGGTGCGGCTGGTCGTCGGCAAGGTGGAGGCGGTCAGGCCGGCGGAGTCGGGGCGGCTGGCCGTGTCGGTCGCCTCCCCGCAGGAGGAGCACACCATCGAGGCCGACCTGGTGGTGTCCAACTTCGGCCGGGAGTCGGACTACAGCAGGGTCGACCGGCCGCTCTGGCGGAACCTCCTGCGGCGGGGGATCGCGGAGCCCCACGCGCGCACCGGGCGCGGCCTGGAGGTCGACGGACGGGGGGTGCTGCTGAGCCCTGGCGGGGTGGCGGGCCCGGTGTCCGCGGTCGGCGCGCTGCGCGAGGGCGACGAGATCGTGCGGAACGGCCGAACCGGTGCGTTCACCTTCAATCTCGCCGCCATCAAGAACCATTCGATCGCGGTAGCCGCGCACGTGATCGAGCAACTGGAAGTGGAAGAGGACGTTTCGGCTCGGATCGCGGAGCGGAGTTCGGCTCGGAGTTCGGCTCGGACTTCGGAGTGGACTTCGGTGGGGAGTCCGGCTCGAAGCACGGCCGAAAGCGTGGCCGAAAGCGTGGCCGGAAAGGTGGCCGGGCGCCGCGGGGGTGTCGGCAATCTGGAGGAAGCGGCCCGGGCGGAATTCGAGGACGCTGTGGTACTGGAGGCCAGGAGATTGGCCTCGCGCGGTCGAATTGAACGGAACCTGCTCGATTCCCGACTGGACGCCTGTATCCGGTCCATGGGTGAACGTCCGGCCGCTGCGGTGGATGCCGCCCGGTACGACCGCCTGATGAGGGTGGTCGTCAACCGGGCCGCGGTCGAACGACTCACCGATGTCTCCGTGACACCACGACAACTGCGCCGACAGCTGGGAATGGCGACCGCCGAAGAACAGGAGGAATAGGTGGACGGGCGACGGATTCAGGGATCCCTGCTGACCGGTGGTGCACAGAGCGAAGTGCGGGGCACCTGCAATCGCACGAGACATCCGCTTGAGGGATCCATCCTCGTCGCCCCTTCCCTCGACGCCGGCCTGTACGAGGCGATCGTGGCGGCGCGCGCGGTGGTCTGCGGTTCGGGCGGGCTGACCGGCCACATGCAGTCGCTCTGCCGGGGCAGGGGAATTCCCGTGCTCCGCGTCGACGAGGCGGACCTCGACGACCTGGTCGGCGAGGCGGTGCTGGACCTCGACGGCGAGTCGATCGTCGTCGAGTCCGGCGCGGGCGCCGGGACCGACGCGGACGCCGGGGCCGGGGCCCCCTCGCCGGCCGACCTCGGCGCGGCGTGTGCGGTCATCGCGGACCTCCAGGACATCAGCGCGATCAACTCCTGCGGACCGGACGCGAAGCGGGTCGACTGCTTCTTCATCCGGGAGGAGTTCCTCTGCCTGGCGGCGGGCCTGAGTCCGCTCGACTCCCTGGAGGGCGGCCCGGCCGAAGCGGCGGTCTACGGGCGGGCGCTCGCCGACCGGCTGTGCGCCTTCACCGAGGCGCTGCTGCCCGGCCAGCGGCTGATCCTGAGGATGCTCGACCTCCGCTCCGACCACGCCGCCAGCGTCACCGAGCTGGCCCCGGTCGCGGTCGAGCCCAACCCCGAGCTGGGCCTGCACGGCGCACGCTGGCTGCTGGGGTCGACCGCCTACCGGGAGGCGCTGCACGCCATGCTCGGCTCGCTGCGCGAGCGGCTCGGCGACGCCGCGGGCCGGGTGCACCTCTCCGTGCCGTTCCTCAACGACGCGGAGGAGTTCGCCCAGCTCAGGAAGCACCTCGAACTGCCCGCCGAGGTGCCCCTGTCCGCGTTCATCGAGACACCGGCGGCGGTGCACGCCACGGCGGAGATCTGCGCCGCCGGCGCCAGCGAACTGTTCGTCGGGGTGAAGGACCTGGTGCAGTTCTACCTGGCCGCGGACCGCGGCAACCACCTGGTGGCGGAGTCCTACCAGACCCGGCACCCGGCCGTCCTGGACGGGCTGCGCAGGGTGGTGGAGTCGGCCCGCGCCGCGGGGACCCCGGTGAAGGTGTTCGCGCTGGGCACGGACCTCGCCCACTACCTCGCCCACGTGCCCACTCCGGACGGCTACATGATGTGCACCGCCGAACTCCGGCAACTGGTGCTCGACTCGCGACCCTGACCGGGCCGGCGGGCGGGTGGCGGTGAGGGTCGTCGCCCGCCCGCTGTGTGGTCGGGCGCGGATACTACAACTCTATTGTCATCGATAGAAGTTGATCGGGACTCCATCCATTTCAGTGAATCTGACGTTACATCAGTTTCGTTTCACCCGCCGTGATCCAGGATGCGAACAGTATCCGTAACGGAAGGGTGGTTCGCATGACCAGCGTCAGTGGAGAGCCGATCCCGGCGATCACCGAGGCCACGCTCGCCGACGTCGCCGACAACGGACTTCGGGGGCCCGGCACCACCGTCAACCAGGCCGTCATCGACCTCGGCAACGCCCTGCAGGCGGCCGCCCAGGGCGACGGGACGGTGCAGCTCCCGCCGGAACTGGCCGAGTTGGTGGCCAAGGTGCGGCAGATCGCCGACGTCGACGTCACCGGGATCGAGGTGGAGGAGGACATCCGCCTGTCGGCGTTCCGCATCAGGCTGAAGGGCGACGAACCCCGCCCGGTCGTGATCGTGCCGGCCGGCTGGAACCCGCTCGGCTGGCTGCCCTTCGTCTACGGCTACATCAAGCTGGCGCTGCGCGGCTACCACGTCCTGGCCTACACCCCGCGAGGCCTCGGCTATCCGGGCTGGATCTCCACCTCCGGCGGCCGCGTCGACGTCGCCGGCCCCGACGACTGGGCCGACGGGGTGAAGGTGATCACCCACGCGGAGGGCTGGAGCGGCCCGAGCAAGGTCGGCTTCCTCGGTCTGTCCTACGGCTCCGGGATCAGCCAGCTGGTCGCCGCGCACGACCCCGACGAGCGGGTGGCCGCCGTGGTCGCGCTGAGCACCTGGGGCAACCTGGCCACCAGCCTCTACGCCAACGACACCCGACACGTGAAGGCCGTGGAACTGCTGGTCGGCTTCACCGGCGGGGAGAAGCAGGACAAGTTCGACGCGGAGACCCTGGACATCCTCGACAAGTTCGACCAGAACCGCGACCTCGACGACGTGATCGCCTGGGGCGACGAGCGCTCCCCGGAGACGTACCTCCGCGAGACCAACCGGCGGGGCATCCCGACCTTCGTCTCCAACACCTGGCACGAGACGCTCTTCCCGGCCTCCTCGGTGATCGACGTCTACAACCGGCTGACGGTGCCCAAGCAGCTGAACCTGTGGATCGGCGACCACGGCGCGCCCGAGGGCGCTGGCATGTCCGGCCTGCTGACCCACCTGCCGTTCCCCGGCCTGGCGGATCCCCTTCGGGAGGCCTTCGAGTTCCTGGACCACCACCTGCTGCGCGCCGACAACGAGGCGCCGAACCGCAAGCAGGTGACCAGCCAGGTGATGTTCACCTACAAGACCAAGCCCGTGCTGGGCGGCGGCAACCGGATCACCGAGGCCGCCCGCCGGGAGTCGCGCGACTCATGGGCGGACGTCACGACCGGCGAGGAGACGTGGTACCTCACCGGCGTCAACGGCGACGGTGACGGCGCGCTGGCCGACAAGCAGAACGACGGCTGGTCGCGGAGCTTCACCGCGGGCGTGGAGACCAGGGCGACGGCGGTGGACGGCGTGATGGACACCGGCCAGAAGGAGTGGACGGGCAACCCCCGGAAGTACGTGCTGTCCGAGTTCGAGCGGGAGAACCTGCTGGTCTGGTCGACCGACCCGCTGACCGGGCAGGGTGAGGCGGCCCGCCGGATCCGGGGCGCCGCGCAGGTCCGGCTGACGGTGCGCAGCACCGAGGACGCCGCCACCCTGGTGGCCTACCTGTTCGACGTCGCCCCGGACGGTACGGCGCGGATCGTCACCCACGAGCCGTACACCGTGCGCGGTCTGACCCCCGGGAAGGACACCACCGTCAGCTGGGCGCTCCAACCCGCCGCGTACGACGTGCCGACCGGCCACCGGCTGGCGCTGGTCGTCAACAGCCGTGACCAGCTGTACTCCTACGCCGCGGAGCGCGGCACCGTCACCGTCGGCTCGCCGAGCGGCAACGAGTCCCGCCTGGAGCTGCCGCTGGGCTGATCCCCGGAGTCGCCCCCGCGGCCCGGGGCCGGGGGGGGGCGGGGCGCGGGGGGGGGGGAT
>NZ_JBSHBN010000011.1:0-94507 GCF_053612025.1 Kitasatospora sp. NPDC054768 | reverse complement strand
GGCCAGCAGGCCCGCGCCGGCCCGGACGGCGGCGCGGCGGCGCCGGCCCGGCGGGGCGGCGGCCCGGGCGACCAGCAGGGCCAGCCCGGTCCGGGTCCGCTCCTCCCGCCCGGGGGCGAGGCAGGCGGTGACCACGGGCCGCCAGCGCGCCGGCAGCGCCTCGTCCAGCCGCAGCGGCGCGGCGCCCCGCGCGTACGCCTGGGCGGCCAGCGAGCGGGCCCGGGCGGTCGCGCCGAGGAAGGGGTGCAGGCCGCCGGTGAGCAGTTGGTGGGCGATCACGCCGAAGGCCCAGACGTCGGCGCTGGGGCGCACCGCGACGCCGCGGGCACCGGTGCGCTCGGACCACCACTCGGGCGGGACGTGGTCGGGCGAGCCGAGCGGAGGGGCGTAGGCGTGGGTGCCCTCCAGCTCGGCGGTGAGGCCGAAGTCGGCGATCTTGGCGGTGCCGTCGGGCATCAGCAGGACATTGGCCGGTTTCAGGTCCCCGTGCACCCAGCCGGCCCGGTGCATGTGGGTCAGCCCGGCGCAGACCTCGGTCAGGATGCGTTCGGCTCCGGGCGCCGCCGTACCGGGGCGGGCCTCGGCCAGCAGGTCCTGGAGGTTGCGGGCGGCGCGTTCCATCACCAGGGCGACGGCGCCGTCGAGCGCCGGGTGGTCCGGGTCCTCGACGGTGGCCACGGCGAAGGTGCGGATCAGGTGGGGATGGTCGGCGCGGCGGCTGAAGCGCTGCTCGCTGCGGGCCATCCGGGCCACGGTCCGGCGCTGGCCGGGGCTGAACCGGGCCGCGCCGAGGATCTTGACGGCGGCCGGGCCGCCGTCGGGGCCCTCGGCGGCGTACACGCTGCCCCAGGCGCCCGCGCCGAGGAAGGCGCCGAGGCGGTAGCCGGCGATCGGGTAGCCCGCCGGGACCGCGAACGGCGGGCCACCGGGCGCGGGCCCGCCGCCGGGCGGCTCGGGCTCCGGCCCGGACGGGGCACCGGGCGTCACGGCCGGGCGGCCGGGCGCCGGGGCGGGAGCAGTGCGAGGTGCTCCTCCCGGACGAGGTCGAACCTCAGCGCCAGCGCCACCAGTTCCTCGCGCTTTCCGCCGCCCGGGCCCTCCTCGTACGGCTCGCGCAGCCGCAGCTTGGTCGCCACCAGGTAGTCGATGTGGTAGTTGACCGCCGAGCGGCTCAGTCCGCGGCAGCCGGGCAGGGCGCGCAGCCGGGCGAGCACCTCGGTCACCCCGGGGACGGCCGCGGCGGAGGGCGAGCGCAGTCTGGGCTCGCAGAGTGCGAGCAGGACCAGGAAGTACTTGGCGGTCGGGTCCAGGGCGAACGGGCTGACGGTGCGCTCGCCCTCGGCGCCGCCGGGCCGGCCGTCGAGGTAGGCGTGCTGCGGGGCGAAGACCTTGAAGGCGGCGGGCCCGCCGAGGGCGGGCAGCAGCACCCGGGAGAGTTCGAACGGGACGGGCGCGCCGATCCGGCCGGGCGCGACCTTGACGTGCTCCCCCGCGCCCTCCAGGTTCTCCACCACGTAGGTGGCCGAGGTGCTGAAGTTGGACAGCCGCCAGTAGTCCTCGGCCGCGACCACCTCTCCCGCCCGGCGGGAGACGCCCTGGTCGGGCAGCGGGATGGGGACCGGCCGGCCGGGCTCCCCGCGCCCGAACACCGCGGTCTCGCCCGGGCCCATCCGCAGCAGGCCGGGGGTTTCGCCGGGCGCCACCTCGGGCCCCGGGCCGGGAAGTTGCACGATGACCGTGTCCACGCGGCACCTCCGTGGGATCGGGTCGATGGTATCCGTCCGATTCGCCCCGGGGGCAACCCGCCACCCGGACGGGTGAGAGGAGCGCCGGGGCACCGCCAACCCCGCCGGGCCGTGGGCGGGTTGCCGATGCCACCCGCCGCTTCCCGATGAACCGATCGTCCGTCAGGACTGGAGTTGTCCGTGTGCTGAACGGGCGGCAAATGGTTGCAGGATGTAGTTGAACCGTCACCATGAGTGTGACGCAACGCACACACGCCGAGTTCACAATGTGTGCAAGACTCATCTCAAGGAGTGAGATTCCCTTAATTTCCAAGGAGGTTCGCATCATGCGCACTCGGATCGCAGCTGTGGTCATGGCAGCGGCAGGGATAGCCGGCCTGTCGGCGGCCCCGGCCATAGCGGCCGCGGCGACGCCCGGAACCGACGGCGCGGCCTGCGCCGCGGTGCTCAACCGACCCTGCGTCTCGCACCAGGCCGACGGCGGGGGCATCGTGGGAGTCGCCCGGGTCAGCGCCGACCGGGGCCAGTTGACGCTGGTTCGGGTCGAGATCCGCACCCAGGCCGCCTGGGGCAGCCCGTGGAAGACGGTCGCCGCCGCGACCACCGTGCGGTTCGGCTCCGCCGAGGCGGTCACCCCGCGGGTGACCACCACCGCCCCCCGCATGATCTGCGCGACCGCCGGCCCCGCGCTGGACGTCGCCCAGCAGGTCACCACCTGTACCAACCCGTTCTGACCGCGGGGCCGCCGAGGCGCCGCACCCGCCCACCCCACGCCGTCCGTACGACCGGGCAGCCGTCCGGACGACCGGTGAGCAGGAAGCCGTAGCGGACACGAACACCGGGCCGGCCGTCGGGACATCCCCCGACGGCCGGCCCCGGCCGTTCCCACCCGGCAGAACGGGCAGGGGCGGAAGATCGCCCGCCAGTCGGACCCGGGTGGACCTGGGGCACCCCTTCACGGCAAACTGGTCTAGACCTCGGAGGTCTAGACCTCAGACTCGCCTCAGAACGGTGGACCCAGTATGGAAATCGTGATCGTCCCTGACGCCCGTGCGGCCGGCGACCTCATCGCCGCGGCGATCACCGATCTGCTGACCGACAAGCCCGACGCCCTGCTCGGCGTGGCGACCGGCTCGACCCCGCTGCCGATCTACCAGGCCCTGGCCGAGCGGGTCCGCGACGGCCGGCTGGACGCCGCCGAGGCGCGCATCTGCCAGCTGGACGAGTACGTCGGCCTGCCCGCCGGCCACCCCGAGTCGTACCGGTCGGTGGTGCTGCGCGAGGTCGTGGAGCCGCTCGGCCTGACCGAGGACTCCTTCCTGGGCCCGGACGGCAACGCGTCCGACATCGCCGCGGCGGCCGTCGCCTACGACCGCGCGCTGGCCGAGGCCGGCGGCGTCGACCTCCAGCTGCTCGGCATCGGCACGGACGGCCACATCGGCTTCAACGAGCCCTGCTCCTCGCTCTCCTCCCGGACCCGGATCAAGACCCTCACCCGGCAGACCCGGGTGGACAACGCCCGCTTCTTCGACAGCATCGACGAGGTCCCGCACCACGTCATCACCCAGGGCATCGGCACCATCCTGGAGGCCCGCCACCTGGTGCTGCTCGCCACCGGCGAGGCCAAGGCCGAGGCCGTCGCGCTCGCCGTCGAGGGCCCGCTGTCCGCGGTCGTCCCCGCCTCGGCGCTCCAGCTGCACCCGCACGCCACCGTGGTGGTGGACGAGGCGGCCGCCTCCCGCCTCAAGCTCGCCGACTACTTCCGCGACACCTACGCGGCCAAGCCGGCCTGGCAGAAGCTCTGACCACTCCCGGGCGGCACCCCTGACGGGCCGGGGTGCCGGCCGCCGACTCCCCTCGGTGGCCGGCGCCCCGGCCGCTTCGCGTCCGCCCCGGGTGCGCACCGGGTCCGCCCCGAGTGCGCCTCAGCGCTTGCGGAGCCAGTCGCCGAAGGCCGCCAGGCCGGGGCCCGGGTCGCGGCGGCCGACGCCGATCCGGAAACGGTCGGCCGGGGTCGGGGTCAGCTCCGAGCGGAAGACGTCGGCGGGCAGCAGCAGCACGCCCGCCTGTTCGACCAGGGCGGTGCAGAACTCCGCCACGTCGCCCGGGCCCCGGTAGCGCGGGTAGGCGACGCAGCCGCCGTCCGGCGCGCGCCACTCGAAGAGGTCGGCGAACTCGGCGAAGAAGGCGTCGAACCGCGGCAGGTTCTCGGCGATGATCGCGCGGTTGCGGGCCAGGATGTGCTCGCGGGCGGTGATCGCGATCCGGGCCAGCACCTCGCTCGGCGCCGAGTTGCAGATCGTGGTGTAGTGCTTGGCCCGCTCCAGGCGCGAGCGCAGTTCCCGGTCCCGGCAGGCGATCCAGCCGATCCGCAGGCCGGGCAGGCCGAGCGACTTGGAGGTGACGTTGAGCGACAGGGCCCGCTCGGAGAGGTCGGCGGCCTGCGGCAGGGTGCGGGCCCGGTCGTGCTCCAGGCCGCGGTAGACCTCGTCCGAGAAGAGCCGGATGCCGCGCTCGTCGCAGAGTTCGGCCAGCCGGACGAAGTCGGCGGCGTCGATCACCTTGCCGGTCGGGTTGTTCGGGAAGTTGACCGACAGCACCCTGGTGTTGGGGCGCAGCGCCGCCTCGACCGCGTCCAGGTCCAGCGCCCAGTCCCGCTCCGCGTCCAGCGCGACGCCGGTGACCTCGCACAGCGAGAGCGGAACGGTCTCGGCGGACTGGTAGTTGGGGGTCAGCACCACCGCGTGGTCGCCCGGTTCGAGCAGCACCTGCATGGCGAGGTTGAGCCCCTCCTGGGCGCCGCCGAAGCAGATCACGTCGTCCTCGCCGACCTGTTCGTACATCCCGGCGACCGCGCGGCGCAGCCCGGGGTCGCCGAAGGTCTCGGTGTAGCCGAGGGCCAGGGTGTCCCAGGCCTCGCGGTCCTCGGGGCCGGCCAGGGCGAGCAGTTCGGCCATCGTCATGGTCTGCGCGTCGGAGGCGGTGAGGTGGTACCGGGCGGTGAACTCCCAGCGCGAGAAGTGGGTTTCGAGCCGGAAGTCGGGGAGCTGGGTCACTGGTGGTACTCCTTGGCGGGGCCCGCCGGGTGCTGCTTGAGCTCGGCGAGCAGGCTGTACGCGGTGGAACGGGAGATCCGCAGCGCGGTGGCGACGACCGGGACGGCGCGCCGGACGGCGAACACCCCGGCCCGGTCGAGTTCGGTCAGGACGGCGAGCCGGTCCTCGCGGGTGAACCGCTCCAACGGGCGGCCCCGGTCGCGGACGTACCCGCCGACCACGTCGTTGATCCGCTCGGTCCAGTCGCGCTCGAAGAGCGGTTCGGGGCGCGGCGCGGTGGGGGCGGCGAAGCCGGCCAGCAGGGCGGCGGCCTGCTCCAGCGGGCCCCGGTCGAGGTTGACGCAGAGCACCGCCGTGGGCTTCCCGGCCTCGTCGCGCAGCACGGCGCTGACCGAGGAGAGCCGCCGGCCGTCGGGCAGCAGCTTCTCGTAGGGGCCGTAGACGTCGGGGGCGGAGGGGTCGATCCCGTCCAGTTCGCCGAGCAGCGAGGGGTCGCCGGGGGCCCGGGGGGTCATCGGGTTCCAGATGGCGAGGACCCGGTCGGTGGCGGTGTCGTGCAGCACCACCTCGGCGTACGGGCCGAGCAGCAGGGCCACGGCGCGGCAGACCGGGGACCAGGTCGGCACGCGTGGGTCGGGGTTTTCCGCAGACATGATCGGACTGTACGTCCGGATCGGACACTTCGTCCAGGACTTTCGCGCACCGGGCCCCGCCGAAGGGTCTCGGCGGGGCCCGGTGCGGCTGCCCGTGTGCGTCGGGCGGGCGCTACTTGCAGGTGATCAGCAGCCCCAGGACCGCGGAGCAGCTGCGGGTGGCCCGGCTGGTGGCGGGCGACGGGTCGGCGGGCGCCCCGGCGGTGCGGGCCACGGTGACGTCCCAGCTGCGGAGCAGCGAGAACAGGCCGACCCCGACCGAGAAGTGCCGGGTGGTGCTCGCGCCCTTGGCCAGGGGCGCGGTCAGCGCGCAGCCGAGCTTCCCGGCGGCGACGGTGCAGTCGCCGGAGGTCGTGGTCAGTCCGGCGGGCAGGTCGGCGGTGACGGTGGCCGCGGTGACCGGGTCGGGGCCCTGGCCGGTGAGGGTGACGGTGTAGTCGACCCGGCTGGACAGCAGCCCGGTCACCGGGGTCGCGGTGAGCGCGACGCCCAGGTGGGCGGCGGGGGCGGTGTAGGTGAAGCGGTCGGCGGCGACGGCCGCGCTGGTGCCGCCGGGCCCGGTGACCCGCACGTCCACCGGCCCGGTGACGGTGGTCGCGGGGGCGGTCGCGGTGCAGCTGGTCCGGGTGCAGCTGAACGAGGCCGCGGCGCCGGCCGCGCCGAAGGTCACGGCGGTGGCGCCGGCCAGGTCGGTGCCGGTGACGGTCACCGTGGTGCCGCCCGTCCCGGAGCCGCCGTTCGGGCTGATCGCGGTCACGTCCGGCACCGGCAGCGGGAAGTCCACCACGTCGACGGCGTTGCCGGTGAAGTCGGCGAGGTAGCCGTGCCGCCCGTCGGCGGTCAGGGCCAGGCTGTACGGAGCGGCGCCCACCGGGACGGTCGTGGTGACCGTCCGGCTCGCGGTGTCCACCACGCTCAGGGTGTTGTCGGCGTAGTTGGAGACGTAGGCCGCCGCGCCGTCCGGGGAGAGGGTCACGGCGTAGGGGCCGGAGCCGACCGCGACGGTGCCGAGGACCGTACCGGCCGCGGTGTCGATCACCGCGGCGGTGCCGTCGTCGCCGTCGGCGGCCCACAGCCGGGTGCCGTCCGGGCTGAGCGCGAGCCCGAAGGCGCCGTGGCCGACCGGAACGGTGCCGCTCACCGTGCCGCTCGCGGTGTCGACGACGGTGACGGCCTTGTCCCCGGAGGCCGCGACGTACAGCCGCGCGCCGTCCGCGGAGACGGCCAGCCCGTGCGGTTCGGCGCCGACCGGCACGGTCGCGGTCACGGTTCCGGACGAAGTGTCCAGCACGCTCACCGTGTTGGCGGCGACGTTGCTCACGTAGGCCCGGGAGCCGTCCGGCGCGAGGGCGAGGCCCCAGGGCTGGGCGCCGACCGGGACGGTCGCGGTGACGGCGTTGGTCGCGGTGTCCACGACGCTGACGGTGTTGTCCAGATGGTGCGTCAGGTAGGCCCGGTGCCCGTCGCGCGACACGGCGACGGCGTAGGAGCCGCTCCCGGCGGTGAAGGTGCCGGACACCGTGTTGGTCGCGGTGTCCAGCACGCTGACGGCGCCGCTGCTCTGGCTGGTCACGTAGGCGTGGCCGCCGTCCGGCGTCAGCGCGACGCCCGCCGGGTAGGGCGCCACCGCCACGTGCGCGGCCACGGCCGGCGGCGGCGTGACGGCCACGGCCGTCGCGGGCAGCGACAGCAGTGCGGCCGTGGTCGCGACTGTCGCGGCCACGGCCGTCCGGGTACGGGGTGCACGGGGTATGCGGGGCGCACGGGATGTGCGGGGTGTTCTCATGGATCTCTCCTGCTGCTCGGCACGTGCGGGTGGTGCGGATGTGGTGGTGCTCGGAGCAGGGGGAAGCGTAGGAGGCTCTCTGACTTTCCGTCAGGGAGTGACTACTAATGTCGCCAAATGTTCAGATCCGATCGCAGCGCGACACAGCCAGGCTCCGCGCCCGCCTCCCCGGGGGCAACGTGACCACGGTCGCGGTCGGAGTCGTGCAGAAAATTGGAGTTGGAGATTCGTATTCGGTAGCGTTCCGAACGTGAGGCTGACCAAGAGCACCGACATCGCCCTGCGGATCGCCATGCGACTGGCCGTCCTGGGCGAGGGCGACAACCCGACCACCCGCGAGGTGGCCGAGTCGGTCGGTGTGCCGTACACCCACGCGGCGAAGGTGGTCAGCCGGCTGCAGCACCTGGGGGTGGTGGAGGCCCGGCGCGGTCGCGGCGGTGGGCTGATGCTCACCTTCGCCGGGCGCACCGGCTCGCTCGGACTACTGCTGCGGGAGCTGGAGGGGGTCGGCGACGTGGTCGGCTGCGAGGACGACCCGCCGTGCCCGCTGCGGGCCGCGTGTCGGCTGCGCGGGGCGCTGCGGAACGCCCAGGAGGCGTTCTTCGCGGCGCTCGACCACCTCTCCGTCGCCGACCTGGTGGCCTCCCCCACCGGGCCGGTCCTGCTCAGCCTCACCGCCGGACCCCCTGACGCCGCCGGACCCACCGGCTGATCGGGCCGCCCGGGGCCGCGCACCCCCTTGCGGCCTTTAATGCGAATCTCAGATACCAATAAGGAGTCGTCTGATGCTGTCCGCGAAGTCCGCCGAGGTCATCGAGGCCACCCTGCCCGTCGTGGGCGCCGCCATCGGGGACATCACCCCGCGCTTCTACGACCGGATGTTCGCCGCCCACCCGGAGCTGCTGCGCGACCTCTTCAACCGGGGCAACCAGGCCAACGGCAGCCAGCGCCAGGCCCTGGCCGGCTCGATAGCCGCCTTCGCCACCGCCCTGATCGCCAACCCGGACCAGCGGCCGGACGCGATGCTCGCCCGCATCGCCCACAAGCACGTCTCCGTCGGCATCGCCGACGACCAGTACAAGATCGTCCACGAGCACCTGTTCGCCGCCATCGTGGAGGTGCTCGGCGAGGCCGTCACCCCCGAGGTCGCCGCCGCCTGGGACGAGGTCTACTGGCTGATGGCCAACGCGCTGATCGCCGTCGAGGACCGGCTGCGCGCCGAGGTCGCCGCCGGCGGCGACCCGGCCGACCTGTGGCGCCCCTGCACCGTGGTCGCCCGCGTCCAGGAGACCGAGGCCGTCACCACCTACCTGGTCCGCCCGACCGACGGCCGTCCGGTGCCGGCCTTCCGCCCCGGCCAGTACGTCTCCGTGCGCACCGAACTGGCCGACGGCGCCCACCAGATCCGCCAGTACAGCCTCTCCGGCGGCGCCGACGGCGCGCTGCGCTTCAGCGTCAAGCGCGAGGACGGCGGCGAGGTCTCCGGCCACCTGCACGACCACCTGAAGGCCGGCGACCCGATCGACCTGGCGCCCCCGCTGGGCGACATCGCGCTGGCCGACGGCGACGGGCCGGTGCTGCTCGCCTCCGCCGGCATCGGCAACACCCCGATGACCGCCATGCTCGACCACCTGGCCACCACCGGCTCCACCCGGCGGATCGTCTCCGTGCACGGCGACCGCGACCAGCTGAGCCACGCCTTCCGGGCCGAGCTGGCACGGCTCACCACCACGCTGCCGAACGCCACCTCGCACGTCTTCTACGAGCAGCCGCTCGGCGAGTGGCCGGCCGAACGCACCGGCCTGGTGGACCTCTCCACCGTCGAGGTCCCGGCCGGCACCACCGCCTACCTGTGCGGCCCGCTCCCCTTCCTGCGCGCCGTCCGCGAGCAGCTGCTGACCGCGGGCGTCCCGGCGGCGGACATCCACTACGAGGTGTTCGGCCCGGACCTCTGGCTCGGCGCCTGAGATCCCGGGGCCCTGAGGCCTTGAGGTCCTGAGGTCCCCCCGCGGCACCGGTCCGCTCGGTACGATCACGAGCGGGGCAGCCGGACGGTCGTGGTGCCGGCCGGTCTGCCGGCCGGCTGGCTCGCCGCCGCCGAGGCCGAGGGGGTCGCGCTCCTCCCGGACGACGGGACGCCGACCGCCGCCCGGCTGGACACCGCGGACAGCGTGGTGACCGGCTGCGCGCTGGCCGTCGCCGAGACCGGGACGATCGTGCTGGTCGCCGGTCCGGGCCGGGGCCGGCGGCTGCTCTCGCTCGTCCCCGACCACCACGTCTGCGTGGTGCGGGCGCCGGAGCAGGTCGTCGCCTCGGTGCCGCTCGCCCTGCCGCGGCTCGATCCGGTGCGCCCGCAGACCTGGATCTCGGGGCCGTCCGCCACCAGCGACATCGAACTGGACCGGGTGGAGGGGGTGCACGGGCCGCGCACCCTGGAGGTGCTGCTGGTCACGGCGGCGGAACGGGACGCCGGGTAGGGCGTGTCACCGCGGCCTGAGCTCCAGGGTGCAGCACTTCGCCCCGCCACCGCCCTTCAGCAGCTCCGAGACGTCCACCGGGACCGGCTGGTAGCCGTGCTCGGCCAGGCGGCCGGCCAGGTTCTTGGCCGCCTCCGGCAGCAGCACCCGGCGACCGTCCGAGACCGCGTTGAGCCCGAACACCTCGGCGTCGGCCCGGTCGGCGAGGACCGCGTCCGGGTACAGCGCGCGCAGCACCGAGCGGCTGTCGGCGTCGAACGCCTCCGGGTAGTACATGACGTGGTCGTCGGCGAGCACCGCCAGTGCGGTGTCCAGGTGGTAGAAGCGCGGGTCGACCAGGGTCAGGCTGACCACCGGGACGCCGAACAGCTCCCCGGCCTCGGCGTGCGCGGCGCGCGAGGTGCGGAAGCCCGTCCCGGCGAGCACCCGGCGGCCCACCACCAGGTGGTCGCCCTCGCCCTCGTTGACATGCCCGGCCCGGCGCACCTCGCGGTAGCCGTGCTCGCGGAACCAGGCCAGGTAGGCGTCCGACTCGGCGGCCCGCTCCGGGTGGCGGAAGGTGGCGACCAGGGCCCGGCCGTCCAGCACCGTGGCGCCGTTGGCGGCGTACACCATGTCGGGCAGGCCGGGCACCGGGTCGATCAGCTCGACGGTGTGGCCGAGCCGGCGGTACGTCCAGTAGAGCCGCTCCCACTGGCGCAGGGCGAGCGCGGTGTCGGTGGGCTGGGACGGGTCCATCCACGGGTTGATCGCGTAGTCCACGGTGAAGTGCGTCGGCCGGCACATCAGGTAGCGCCGCGGCCGGGCCTGGCGCTCCGGTGTCTGCGTGAGCATGACTCAACCATCCTTGGATCGCGGGGAGTTCGTCGCACGGAGTTCGGGGTTCGCGAGGCCGAACACCTTCGTTCCCAAGGCGGCTGCCCCGGCGGAACCGTTCGCACACCCGGGCGGGCGCTCCCGGCGGTCGCACGCCCCCGCGCACCCGGCGCAGGCACCGGCGCACCGGCCCTCCGGCGCCCGCGGGCGGGCCGCGCCGCCCGCGAACCCCGGCCGCCGCAGCGAGCCGCCCTGCCCGTGGACCCCGGCTACCAGCGGACCGCGCCGAAGTCCACCGGCCCGGGCCGCAGCTCCCGGCACCGCTCCGCCAGCGCCCGCAGCCGGCGGTCCGCCTCCTCGGCGGACATCCGGCGCCGCCCGCCGTGGCCGGGCAGCAGCCACTCGAAGCGCAGTACGCCGAGGCCGCGCCGCAGCGAGGCGGCGAGCTCCTCGATCGAGTACCAGGTCACCGATTCCGCCACCTCGATGTCCCCGGTGGTGCGGGACCAGTACAGGCTGTCGCCGCTGAAGCAGTACCGCTGGTCCGCGAGGTAGAGCACGCTGCCCCGGGTGTGGCCGGGGAACGGGTGGGCGACCAGGCCGGGCGAGACCTCCGTCGGCCCGGTGCCGCGCAGCACCCGGTCGGCGTCGGGCGCGGCCTCCAGGTCGCCCTCGTGGATCCAGAGCCGGGCCCCGAGGCGGTCGGCGTACGCCCGGCCGTGCGCGGCGTGGTCGCGGTGGGTGAGCAGGACGTCGGTGACCGGGCCGAGCGCGGCGTACCGGGCGGCCAGGGCCTCGCTGTAGCGCGGCGTGTCGACCATCACCCAGCCGGTCGGGCGGCGGCAGAGGTAGGAGTTGGCGCCCGCGATGCGGCGGGAGTTGTGGCCGAGCAGCAGCAGGTCGTCGGCGAGGGCCAGCGGGAACGGGTCCTCGGCCGGGTCCAGCGGCCCGGTGCCGGGGCGGATGGAGCGGGTCGGGCAGGCGTGGGCGGCGGCCAGCAGCTGTCGGCGCTCGGCCGCGTCGCGCGGCTGGCGGAGCAGCTCGGAGCGGCCCTCGTGCTCGCGGACCAGGCCGGGCGCGAGCTGCCGGGCGACGTCGCAGTTGGTGCAGCGGTCGTCGATGGACCAGTTCTCGGGCGGGCCGGAGCGCAGGTCGGTGGTCATGGATGCCTTCCCCCAGGAGGACTGCGGCCGGAGCCGGCCGCTCCCTTCGAGCATCCGCCGGACGGGCCGGAAAGCGGAAGGGGGTGCCGATCTTGCGCTTTCCGGGGACCGGGTCTCTGCGGGCGGAGGCGCCCGGTGCGGGTACGTGGCCCATCTCACGTGCCGCCGGGGTCACCTACGGTGGCGTAGGTCACTTGATTGGGTGAACTATCTCTTTCATGCCGAATCTCCAGGAGACCCTTGACCTCGATTCGTACGCCGCCCTCGGGGACAGCTTCACCGAGGGTCTGAACGACCCCGGCATCGATGGCAGGTTCGCCGGCTGGGCCGACCGGCTCGCCGGAATCCTCGCCGACGGACGCCCGCCGGGCGACTTCCGCTACGCCAACCTCGCCGTGCGCGGCCGGCTGCTGGACCAGATCACCGCCGAGCAGGTGCCGCAGGTCCGCCGCCTCCAGCCCGACCTGGTCACCTTCTGCGCGGGCGGCAACGACATCCTCCGGCCGGGCAGCGACCCGGACGAGGTGGCCGGACGCTTCGAGGCCGCCGTCGTCCAGCTCACCGAGAACGCCGGGACGGTGCTGGTCTGCACCGGCTTCGACACCAAGGACGTGCCGCTGCTGAAGCACCTGCGCGGCAAGATCGCCACCTACAACGGACACGTGCGCGCCGTCGCCGACCGCAACGGCTGCCAGGTGGCCGACCTGTGGTCGCTGCGCGCGGTGCAGGACCGCCGCGCGTGGAGCGAGGACCGCCTGCACCTGTCCCCCGAGGGCCACCAGCGGGTCGCCCTGCTGGCCGCCCGCTCGCTGGGCCTGCGCACCGCGCAGGACCCGGAGGCCCCGTGGCCGGACGCCCGCGTGCTCACCCCGGCCGACCAGCGGCGGGAGAACATCCAGTGGGCCCGCGAGCACCTGCTGCCCTGGGTCGGCCGGCGCCTGCGCGGCGAGTCCTCGGGCGACCATGTCGAGCCCAAGCGGCCGGAGCTGCTTCCGCTCTGACGGTCCGTCGGCTCACTCCGCCGGATGGCTGCACCGAACGGCTCCGCCGACCGCTGCGACTCGGGAGGTCCGCAGCAGCCGGTGGAGCGCTCCGGCACAGCCCGCGCCGACCAGGTACCAGAACAGGTCCGGCGGGTTGAAGGTCGAGCCCAGCACCAGCCGGGCCAGGACGCTGTGCCGCCCCCAGGCGTCCGGCAGGCCGGTGAGCTGGAACAGCTCCACGGCCCAGCTCAGCGCCGCGGCCAGGACGGCGGCCCGGCCGGGGCGCAGCCCCGGCGCGGCCAGCACGAGCAGGGCGTACAGCAGGACGGTGTAGAGCGCGTCCCCGGCGTCCTTGGCGAGGTCTCCGCCCAGCGCCGCCCGCACCCCCAGCCCGGCCGCCACGGTCAGCGCGGCGGCGGCCCCTGCCGCCAGGCGCACCCGAAGGCCTTTCCCCCCAAGATCGTTCACCCGCCCCACGCTACCCCGCGCCGCACGCACTCCGCCCCGGCCGCCCGCCGCCCGCCCCCCGGAGCCCACACGCTCCGCGCCGCGCCCGATCCCGACCCGCGCCACCTGCGCCCCGCAACCGGACCCCCTTCCCCCGGAACCACCGCGCGACGCCGCACGTCACTCCCCCCGACGAACGTCCGCGCAGGTCGCGGGCGGGATGAGGACCGGAAGGGACGGGCGGGACACGTGGCGCACGTGGGTGGGGCCGAGGCGGCCGAGGATCGGTCGGGGCCGGCGGCGGGGCGGGACGAGCGGACCCGGCGCGGGTTCGCGGTGGCCGGGTTCGCCCCGGCGCAGGACGGGAGGGCGCGGGAGCGCGGCAAGGAGTTGCGGGCAACGTTGCCCCGGGAGCGGCACGCGGAGTTCGCGCCCGCGCCCGACCGGCCGACCGCCGTGTCCGCGCTGGAGACCTCCAACACGGGCCGAATAGCCCGGCTGGTACCGATCCGGGTCGGCCGGATGGCCGCGAGCCCGTTCGCGTTCCTGCGCGGGTCGGCCGGGCTGATGGCCGCCGACCTCGCGGGCACCCCGGTGACCGGGGTCGGCGCGCAGCTGTGCGGGGACGCGCACGCCGCCAACTTCGGTCTGTACGGCGACGCCCGCGGCCAGATCGTGCTGGACATCAACGACTTCGACGAGACCGTCCCCGGCCCCTGGGAGTGGGACCTCAAGCGGCTGGCCGCCAGCCTGGTGCTGGCCGCCCGCGAGGCCGGGGCGAGCGAGAGCACCGCGCGCGAGGCCGCCCAGCACGCGGCCGGCTCCTACCGCCGGACGGTGCGCACGCTCGCCAAACTCCCCGGGCTGGACGCCTGGAACGCCATCGCGGACGAGCAGCTGGTCTCCTTCGCCGAGGCGCACGACCTCGCCGAGGTGCTGCGCAAGGTCGGCGCGAAGGCGCTCGGCAACACCAGCGCGCGGTTCGCCGCCCGCAGCACCGCCCGTACCGCGGACGGCGGTTGGCGCTTCACGGCCGCTCCCCCGGTGCTCACCGAGGTGACCGACGCGACCGCCCGCGCCGTCGCGCACGCGCTCGGCCCGTACGTCGAGACGGTGCCGGCCGAGGTGCGCACCCTGCTGTCCCGCTACCGGGTGCAGGACGTGGCGTTCCGGGTGGTGGGCACCGGCAGCGTGGGCACCCGCTCGTACGTGGTGCTGCTCACCGATCACCGGGACCAGCCGCTGGTGCTGCAGGTGAAGGAGGCGCGTCCCTCCGCGCTTTTGCCGTACCTGCCGGCCGGGCCGCGGTCCGTGCCGGACGGGCACGAGGGCCGCCGGGTGGTGCTCGGGCAGAAGCACATGCAGGTGGTGAGCGACACCCTGCTGGGCTGGACCACGGTCGACGGACTCCCCTACCAGGTGCGGCAGTTCCGCAACCGCAAGGGCAGCGTCGACCCGGCCGCCCTGCGGCCGTCCCAGCTGGACGACTACGCCCGGATCACCGGCGCCCTGCTGGCCCGGGCGCACTCCCACACCGCCGACCCGGGCCTGCTGGCCGGGTACTGCGGCAAGGGCGAGACGCTGGACGAGGCGGTCGCCGCCTTCGCGGTCGCCTACGCGGACCGCACCGAGGCCGACCACGCCGACCTGCTGACGGCGGTGCGCAACGGGCGGCTGCCCGTCGAGCACGGCGTCTGACCCGCCCGGCCGCGGCCTCGCGGCTCACCGGGCCGGCGGCTCAGCGGGCCGGCGGCTCAGCGGGCCAGGAACGGCGCCACCGCGGCGACGAACTCGGCGGGCCGGGCACCGTGCACCAGGTGCCCGGCCTCGACGGTGACCAGGCGGCAGTCCGGGATCAGCCGGGCGAGTTCGGCGATCCGCTCCTGCGGGATGTGGCTGGCCGGGCCGCCGGCCACCGCCAGGGTGCGGGCCGTGATCCTCGCCAGCCCCGCCCGCCAGGCCGGGTCGGGGTCGTCGAGCTGGGCCCTGACGGCCCGGACCATCGCCCAGTCGAAGTGCACGTCCGGGTCCGGATCCTCGGGCAGCGCGCTCGCCGGGCGCGGGTACAGCGCGGGGATGTCCTCCAGGACCAGCCGGTCGATCCGCTCCGGCGCGGCCTGGGCGAGCAGGTAGGCGACGGCGCCGCCCATCGAGTGGCCGACCAGGTCGACGCGGGCGAGTCCGAGGGCGTCGAGGAAGGCCAGCACGTCGTCCCGCATCGCCTCCAGCGAGTAGGCGGCGGTGCGGGAGCTGCCGCCGTGGCCGCGCAGGTCGAGCGCGTACACGTGGTGGCCGGGGGCGAGCCCGGGCAGGACGGGTGCCCAGTCGGCGGCGCGTTCGCCGAGGGCGTGCAGCAGGACGAGGGGAGGGCCGCCGGGGCGTCCGCTCTCCCGGTAGGCGAGCGTCACCCCGGGCAGGTCCACGGTCCGGTTCCGTACGGCGTCGGTCATGCCCGCCACGGTACGCACGGACCACCGGCTAGCGGACCGGCGTTCGCCCTCGGCGGATCGCGACCGGCTCGCCCTCACGCTGCTCGCGGGCCGCGGCGCGGCCGGCGAGCACCGAGGCGAGGACGGCGAGTCCGGCCACCGCGGCGCACACCGTGCTCGCCGTCAGGAAGGCCGAGCGGTGCCCGCCGCCGCCGGCGGTCTCCCGCAGGTAGACGCCGGACAGGGCCGAGATCGCGACGGCCGCCGCGATCCGCTGCGCCATCTGCAGGATCGCCCCGCTCACCCCGGCCGCCTCGGCGGGCGCGTGGCGCAGCACGAACGCCTGGTTGGTGGAGCCCATCAGTCCGACCGAGGCGCCGCCGAGCAGTTGCAGCAGCGCCAGCAGCCAGGGCAGGACGGCGGCGGGCGCCCAGTGCGCGAGCAGCCCGCTGAGCAGCATGGCGAGCGCCGAGCCGACCATCCCGGCGGTGACGGTGCGCCGGCCGTAGCGCTGGACGACCCGCCAGGCGAGCGCGGAGGCCGTGCCCATGGCCACGGCGGAGGGCAGCGCGACCAGCGCGGCGCCCATCGGGGACAGGCCGAGGCCGTCCTGCAGGAACATGGTCAGGACCAGCGAGGCCGCGAGCGAGGAGCCGAACTGGGCCATCGCGGTGGCCGTCCCGAGCGCGTACGGCGCGGAGCGGGTGAGGGCCGGGTGGATCAGCGGCCGGCCGCCGGCCCGGGCGTAGCGGCGCTGCCACCAGGCGAGCGCGCCGAGCAGCAGCAGGGCGGTGCCCGCGAAGGCGAGCCAGCCGGTCCAGCCGGGCGGCCGGACGAAGGGCAGCATCAGGGCGAGGGTGAGCGCCCCGACCAGCAGCAGGCCGAGGAGGTCGAGGTTGGCGTCGCGCGCGCTGGGGCGGGGCTTCGGCAGGTGGCGGGCCGCCAGGGCGACGGTGGCCAGGCCGAAGGGGACGTTGAGCAGGAAGGTCAGCCGCCAGCCGTTCTCGGGGCCGGCCAGGGCCAGCACGGCGCCGCCGATCGGCGGGCCGAGCGCGAAGGCGAGGCCGCCGGTGACGGCGTACATGCCGAGGGCGCGGGCCCGCAGCTGGCCGTCGAAGACGTCCTGGAGGGTGCCGATCATCTGGGAGTTGACCAGGCCGGCGCCCGCGCCCTGGAGCAGCCGGGCGGCGATCAGCACCCCGGGCTCGGTGGCGGTCGCGGAGACCAGGCTGACCAGGGTGAACAGGGCGAGGCCGGTGACGAAGAACCACTTGCGGCCCTTGACGTCGCCCAGCCGCCCGCCGGGGATCAGCGCGAGGCCGAAGGCCAGCGAGTAGCCGGCGACGATCCACTGGAGGTCGGCGGGCCCGGCGTGCAGGGTCTCGCGCAGGGCGGGGATGGAGGTGTTGAGGACGGACTGGTCGAGCAGCGTGGTGAAGCCGCCCGCGACGCAGACCAGCAGGATCCGGCGCCCGGCGGCGTCGAAGCGCTCCTTGGGCTTTCCGGATCCTCCGGGCTTCCTGCCGTCCTCGGCCTCCCCGCTGTCCTCGGGCTTCCCGGGCTCCCCGGCTATCGGGTCGGCGGCGGCGCTCACGGCTCGACCACCACCAGCGCGTACCGGGCCTCGCCCGGGCCGAGGCTGCGGAAGCGGCTGGTGACGCCGACGTGGCGCAGGCAGTCGCCGGGGCCGAGCGGCTGCGGCTCGCCGTCCACGGTCAGCTCCAGGTTCCCCTCGAACAGCCACAGGTGGTGCTCCCGGCCGGGCGTACAGGCGCGGTCGTAGGCGATGTCCGCGCCGGCCGGCAGCCGGCCCTCGATGATCTCCGCCCGCAGCGAGCCGTGCGGCGGCGAGACCGACCGGCGGACGAACCCGGTCGTCCCGTCCCGCCAGACCTGCTGCTCCCCGGCCCGCACCAGCCGGGCCGGGCCGGACTCCACCTCGGCGAGCAGCCGCGACATGGTCCGCCCGTACACGGCGCACAGCCGACCGAGCAGCGCGGCCGTCGGACTGACCTCCGCCCGTTCCACCCGGGACAGCGTCGAGCGGCTGACGTCCGCCAGCCGCGCCAACTCCTCCAGGGTCCATCCGCGTTCCAGCCTCAGCTCGGCGAGCCGTTGCGCCAGCCGCTCGTCGGCGGCCGTGTCGATTCCCATATTCGCGATGCTATCCCGGATCTGAGATCATCTCACCGGCTCCGGGCCCACGACTCCGGCCGGCCGGCGCAGCCGGGACGGCGGCCAGGGGGCGGGGCGGGCGGCGAGTGGCGGGCGGCGAGTGGCGCACCCCTGGGGAGGTGCGTCCGTCACCTCCGCCCGGTCTCCGGGGCTTGACGGGGCCTCGGCCCGAACGGGGCGCCGATCATATGATGTACGGCGGATCGTGGCCGGTCGGCGGCCCGTGAAGCAAGGGGGACCAGCGTGTTCGGCATCATCAGACCGTGCAGGCACCGATTGTCGGAGCGCCTGCAGACGTCCTGGATGGCCCACCTGTGCGGGCTCTGCCTCGCGCTGCGGGACGACCACGGGCAGCTGGCGCGAACGGCGACCAACTACGACGGTCTGATCATCTCCGTGCTGGTCGAGGCCCAGGCCGCCCGGGAGGACTCCTCCTGGCGCCGCACCGCCGGGCCCTGCCCGCTGCGCGGCATGCGGACCGCCTCCGTCGCCAAGGGCGAGGGCGCCCGGCTCGCCGCCGCCGTCTCGCTGGCACTCGCCTCGGTCAAGATCCGCGACCACGTCGAGGACCGCGACGGCGTCTTCGCCCGCCGCCCGGTCGCGGCCGGAGCCCGTGCCGTCACCCGGCGCTGGGACCGGCAGAGCGCGGGCAGCGCCTCCACGGTCGGCTTCGACACCGCGGTGCTGCTCGACGCGGCCTCCCGGCAGGGCGAGTTGGAGCGCTCACTGCGGCCCGGCGGGTCCGTCCTGCTGGTCACCGAGCCCACCGAGACCGCCACCTCGGCCGCCTTCGCGCACACCGCCGTGATCGCCGGGCGCCCCGGCAACGCCGCCCCGCTCGCCGAGGCCGGACGGCTGTTCGGCCGGCTCGCCCACCTCCTCGACGCCGCCGAGGACCAGGCCGCCGACGCGGCCTCGGGCGCCTGGAACCCGCTGACCGCCACCGGCACCGACCACGCCGAGGCCGAACGGCTCTGCCGCGACGCCGTCCACGGCATCCGGCTCGCGCTGCGCGAGGTCGAACTCGCCGACCGCACCCTCGTGCACGTACTGCTCGCGCACGAGACCGAGCGGGCGGTGGAGCGGGTCTTCGGACCGGCCCGGCACGGGGCGGCCTGCCGCCGCCCGGACGCGGCGGGCGCCGCCACCGGCGACCACCCGCACCAGGCGCCGCCGCAGCAGACGCCGCCCGGGCAGGCGCCGATCCCGCCGTGGGTGCCGCAGGGCCCGGGCTTCACCCCGCCCGGCCAGAAGCCGCCGAACCCCCGCAACCTGCTCGCCGGGTGCGCGATGTGGGCACTGATGGCCTGCACCTGCCAGCTGCTCTGCTGCGACCACGAGGACCCGTTCAGCCGCGAGCGCCGCGAGGGCTTCTGCGTGCGGAACGACTGCGAGTGCGGTGACTGCAGCGGCTGCGGCGACTGCTGCCAGTGCTGCGACGGGGGTTGCTGCGACGGGTGCGACTGCTGCTCGTGCGACTGCGGCTGCAGCTGACCGGTCAGTCCCTCCGGTCGGCGCCGCCCTCCCGCTCCCGACCGCCCACCACCGGCCCGGGGTGCCCCCGCAGCACCCCGGGCCGGTCCGCGTTCCGCTCCTGCCCGGCCTCCCCGCGCCGCCAGAGCGGCAGGACGGCCACCGGCAGCACCGCCACCGGACCCGGCCCGGCGCACTCGGGCGGCTCGGCGCACTCAGACATCGCGCCCCGCCGCCTTCCGGTCCACCACCAGCGAGTCCTCCAGCCGCGCCAGCAACCGCCGGAACCGCTCGGTGTCCTGCTCCGTCATCCGCCCCTCGGGCGACGCCCCCGGCCGCTCGGCCGCTCTCTCGTCCATGCGCCCGAGGCTAGGCGGTGGCGATCAATGGGCGATAAACGCGCGTTCGGGCGAAAAGCACTCGCCCGGTGCGGTTCGGCCGGGAACGGTCGCCCCTCATGGCGTCCCCTCCACACCGCCGGCACCGCCGACACCCTCGGCACCACCCGCTGCCGCCCGGCACCGCCCGAGGCCGAGGGGCAACGACGGCCCCGCACGGGGCCATTGCCACGGGCGACGGGGTACACCCGCCCCCCGGCCCCGGCCGTCGCCTCCTCCCCCGACTACCGCCCCGGCGTCGCGGCCAGCAGCAGCCGGGCGGCCTCCCTCGCGTCGGCGGCGGCCGTCGGATCCCCGTGGACGGCGGCGCTGGTGATCGCCCCCTCGGCCAGCAGGGTCAGGTGGACGGCCGTGGCGGGCGGGGCTCCGGCGGCCCGGGCCAGGCCCGCGAGGTAGCTCCCGAACTCAGCCTTGTGGTGCCGGGCGGCGGCCACCACCGCGGGGCTGACGGCGCCCAGTTCGCCGAGCGAGTTGACGAAGGCGCAGCCCCGGAAACCGGGTTCGGCGAACCACCGGCCGAGCCAGTCGTAGACCGCGAGCAGCTGCTCCCGCGGGTCGCCACCGGTGCGCGAGACGTACTCGGCGAGGCTCGCCCGCCAACGGCCGTCGCGGCGCAGCAGGTAGGCCTCGACGAGCTCGCCCTTGGACGGGAAGTGCTGGTAGACGCGGCGCATGGTCATGCCGGAGGCGGCCCGGACGGCGTCCATGCCGACCGCCTGGATGCCCTGCCCGTAGAACAGCTCCTCGGCCGCGTCGAGGATCCGGGTCCGCGGGTCTTCCTGCTCCATCTGCCGTGCCCTTTGCGTGAGAACGATGGTTCTCCTATCGTAGCCACCAGAGTGAGAACGATCGTTCTCACCAGCGGAACGACCATTCCGAGGAGCATCCATGCCCGAGACCGGCACCGAGCAGCGCCCGCCCCTGCCCCCGTTCACCGAGGAGACCGCCCGCCGTAAGGTCCGGGCCGCCGAGGACGCCTGGAACACCCGCGACCCCCGGCGGGTCGCCCTCGCCTACACCCCGGACAGCCGCTGGCGCAACCGCTCCGAGTTCCTCGCCGGCCGCGAGCGGATCGCCGACTTCCTCACCCGCAAGTGGCAGCGCGAGCTCGACTACCGCCTGATCAAGGAACTCTGGGCGTACGACGGCGACCGCATCGCGGTCCGCTTCGCCTACGAGTGGCACGACGGCGACGGCCGCTGGTACCGCTCCTACGGCAACGAGAACTGGGAGTTCGACCGCGACGACCTGATGGCCCGCCGGCACGCCTCCATCAACGACCTGCCGATCACCGCCGAGGAGCGCCTGTTCCACTGGCCGCTCGGCCGCCGCCCGGACGACCACCCGGGCCTCACCGAACTCGGCCTCTGAACCGCCCCCGCCGCGGGGCCACGGCGCTCCCCCCGCTGTTCCACGGCTGTGACACGGCACGCATCCGCCGCTGACCTCGCACTGCGAGGCTCCTGGTCGAAGGAGAACAGCACACAAGGGGGACCAGGAAGATGTCCGTGCGCAACAGTTCCGTGCGAAACCGGTTCGGCACCACCGCGGCGATCGCCCTGGTGGTCGGCGTCGGCGCCGTCCTGGTCTCCGCCTGCGGCCCCGAGAACGGCGACTCCGCCCCCACCGCCGCTCCGACCGGCGGCGCCGCACCGACCGGCTCCACCCCCGGGGCGGCGTCGCCGGGAACGGCCGGGAACGGCCCCTCCGCCCCCTCCGGCAGCGCCGCGCCCGGCGGCGGCAAGGAGGTCAACGGCACCTCGGCCGCCAACCACCTGACCATCTCCACCGGCACGGCGACCGTCGCACTGAACGGCACCACCGTCGACTTCGGCACCGTCGTCCGCGACCTGGCCTGGTCCCCCGACGGAAAGAAGGCCGCCTTCGTCAACGGCAACGGCGACCTGATGACCGCCAACCCGGACGGCACCGGCAAGGTCGTCCTCGCCAAGAACCCCGGCGGCGAGACCTGGTCCCACCCCACCTGGCAGCACGCCACCGCCGACCCGAGCGTCACCGCCGGCGGCGAGGCGCTGGATCGGTTCGCCGCGATCGTCCTCACCTCCGACAAGGGCGGCACGCTGCGGCTGGAGAAGGTCCCCAGCAAGTCCCCCGGCGCCACCCCCGAGGTGCTCACCCCGCACATCTCCGAGGGCGGCGGCGATCCGGTGCCGCAGCCGCCGCAGACCGGTAACACCTGGGCCAACGCGGGCGGCCACCGGGGCGAGATCGTCTACGCCAACACCCCGACCAACGAGGTGTACCTGTACGACGACTACATCCGCCCGGCGACCCGGGACCTGGGCAAGGGCTCGCAGCCGGCCCTCGCCCCGGACGGCGAGCACCTCGTCTTCGTCCGCTCGGTGAACGGGCACGACCACCTGTTCACCCGCTCCACCCAGATCGACCAGAAGGCCGAGAAGGACCTCACCCCGTCGGCCACCACCGACTACACCCAGCCCGCCTGGTCCCCCGACGGCAGGACCATCGCGGTCCGCACCCCGGACGGCATCAGCACCCTGCCCGCCGACGGCTCGGCCGCGCCGACCCAGGTCTCCACCGTCAAGGGCCTGCCCTCCTACCGGCCCTGACGGCCGTCCGGCCCGGTCGTCGGCCACCGGTACAGGACCGAGACGCCGTTACCGGAACCTGATCGTTTCGACGGCCGACCGAGACCCGATCCACACGGGAGCCTGACGTCCCGCGCCTACGGTGCCGTGCATGCCGAAGACACCCGGAACACCGACCACCGGCCGCGTACTGCCCCGCAGGCTCGCCGCCGTGGGCGCCCTCCTGCTGAGCGCGACCACGGCGGCGGTGCTGCTGCCGAACGCCGCCCTCGCCGCGGATCGGGAGACCGTCACGACGCACGCCGGCGCCACCACCGCACCGGAGCGCGACCTGGTCGACGCCTACTGGACCCCCGCCCGGATGAAGCTGGCGGGGGCCATGGTCCCCGAGATCACGCCCGTACCCGAGGACGACAACACACCCGACGACCCGCGGCCGCTGCCCGCGGACACCCCGGACCCCGGGGCCGTGTGGACCCACGGCGGAGCGGTGACCCGCAGCGTCGGCCGGCTCTTCTTCACCTTCTCCGACGGCTACGACGGCAGTTGCACCGCGACGGTCGTCGCCGGCGCGAACCGCAGCACCGTCGTCACGTCGGCCCACTGCCTGCGGGGGGTCGGAGCGCCCGCCGCCGCCGACACCTGGAACCACAACCTCTACTTCGTGCCCGGGTACCGCAACGGGACCAAGCCGCTCGGCGGCTTCAGCATCAGGACCATGGCCACCTCCTCCCGCTGGGACTCCGCGCCGAGCGGGACCGGGTCGGACGAGGTCGCCGTGGCCGGCCACGACACCGCGGTCCTGGTGGCGAACCGTTCGGCCGAGGGGCGGCGGATCGCGGACGTGACCGGCAGCCAGCGGATCGCGTTCACCCCGCCCGTCGAGGGCGAGTTCGTCCACGCCTTCGGGTATCCGAAGGACCGGCTGAACAACCCCGACGGCAAGTACACCGGTTCGCGCCTGATCCACTGCGCCGGACCGAGCCACCCCGGGCCCAAGGCCCCGCTGCTGTGGGGCGAGCCCTGCGACATGTCGCACGGGGCCAGCGGCGGCCCCCACTTCACCGGGTTCGACCCCGCCACCGGGACCGGCACCCTCGTCGGCGTCACCACCACCTCCGAGGAACTCGCGGGCGGCCCGGCCGGCACCTCGTACGCCACCCGCCTCGGTGACGGCGCCCGCCGCCTCTACGACTGGGCGCAGACCCGGGCGGTCTGACCCCTCGGCCCCGAACCCGCCCGGCCGGCAACTCCGCCGGCCGGGCCACCGGGGCCGCACGGGCCATGGGAGCTACAGAGGCTTCGCCAACTCGGCGCGCAGCTCGGCCAGGTGCTCGTCGGCCGACTCGTGCGGCAGGAACTCGACCACGTCGAGGAAGCGGAACAGCACCCGGGTCCCGGTGACGGCGTACTCGTAGTCGCCGAACCCGACCACCGCGCCCGTGCCGCCGCGCGCCGCGCCCCGGACGGCGGCCGAGGTCAGCTCGTCCGCCGTGTCCCCGGCGCTCGCCCGCCGCCGGGCGTTGGGGCGCGCCAGGTACGGGCAGACCATGGCGGCGTAGAGCATGCAGGGCCGGTGGCCGGGGCCCTCCATGGTGGGCGCGAGGTTGCGGTACGGCTGCCCGGCCGCGAGCGCCCCGGCGATCGCCGCGCTCTCGGCGGCGCCGACCACCCGCCAGACCGGTCCGCGGTCCATGAACCGCCCGCACACCGAGCACCGCCGCTCCAGCGCGCAGTCGGCGCTGCGCCCGTAGTCGGTCAGCGCGAACTGCGGGACGTCGCCCTGCCACGGCGTGATCGCCGGCACCGGGTAGCCCCGCCCGTCCCTGGGCCGCGCCCCCACGCCGTCCGGCACCGGCACGAGTTCGAATCGCACGCCCCTATCGATACCAGGGGCGGACGCCGCGGGTCGACCCCGGCCGGCTGCCCGGGGGCCTACCGCTCGCCCTCCTGAGCGAGCATCACCTTCCGCAGCAGGTCCGCCAGCGTGCGCCGTTCCTCCTCGGAGAGCACTCCCAGCAGCCGCCGCTCCTCCCGGCCCACCACGTCCAGGGCCTCCTGCCAGGCGGCGCGGCCGGCCTCGGTCAGCACGATGTCGACCTTCCGGCGGTCCTCCGTGGACGGCGTGCGCAGGACGAAGCCGCGCCGTTCCAGGGTCTCCAGCCGGCCGGTGACCGAGGCGGGGGCGAGGTTGAGGTCGGCCCGGAGGTCGGAGGGGGCGGCGTGGCCGCCGCGGCCGGCGAGCACGTGCAGGGTGTCGAACTCGTGCTTGTGCAGGCCGTAGTCGGCGACGCCCTGTTCGCGGACCCGGCCGAGGTGGCGGGTGAGTCGCGACATCCGGGTGACGGAGGCCTCGATGTCCGGGTCGAGGCCGGGCAGCACCGGCTGCCAGCGGTCGAGGTGGCCGTCCGTCCAGTCCCGGGCCTCCGTCCAGTCCCGGGCCTCCGTCCGGTCGGACGTCCCCGTCCGGTCCCGGGCCTCCGTCCGGTCACGGCTGTCCGTCCGGTCGCGGGGCGCAGTGGGCTGCTCTGGAGGGTGCTCGGCCATGGGAGGAGTCTACAAACCGCGGCGGAAACAACGGCACCAAAATATTCGTTGCCGAAATTTTGGCAGCGAAATACAGTGCGGCGCGTGACACGACACCCCTTGAACCTGAGCGGCTTCCGCCTGCTCTTCGTCGGACGGACCCTCTCCACCCTCGGCGACGCCGTCGTCCCGGCCGCCCTGGCCATCGCCGTCACCCGCGCCACCGGCTCGGCCGGCGCACTCGGCCTCGTCCTGGGCTGCGCGATGGTGCCGAGACTGCTCCTGCTGCCGGTCGGCGGCGTGGTCGGGGACCGCTTCGACCCACGTCTCGTCGCCCTCACCACCGACCTGGTCCGGGCCGCCGCCCAACTGCTGGTCGGACTCGAACTGCTCCGCGGGGACCCGGACCTGACGCACGTCGCGCTCGCCTCGGCGGTCGGCGGCACCGCCTCCGCCTTCGCCATGCCCACCGCCTCGCCGCTGGTCGCCGCCACCGTCCGGGGCGAGCTGCGGCTGCGCGCCAACGCCCTGCTCGGCTCCACGACCGCCGCCGCCCGGCTCGGCGGCCCGGCCCTCGCCGGGCTGCTGGTGTACACCGCCGGGCCCGGCTGGGCGTTCGTGCTGGACGGCGCCTCCTTCGCGCTGAGCGCCGCACTGCTCACCCGGCTCCGCATCGACCACGTGCCCGGCGAACCGCGCTCGCTGCGCCGGGACCTCGCCGAGGGCTGGAGCGAGGTGCGCTCCCGGGACTGGTACTGGACCAGCCTGATCGCCCACGGGGTGTGGAACGGTGCGAGCTCCGTGCTGCTCACCCTCGGCCCGCTGATCGCCGCCACCCGGCTCGGCGGGGACGGCGCCTGGGTGGCGCTGACCCAGGCGGGCGCGGTGGGTCTGCTGGTCGGCTCGCTGATCGCCGGACGGCTGCGGCCCCGCCGCCCGGTGCTGGCCGGGAACCTCGCCCTCGCGCTGTACGGGCTGCCGCTGCTCGCGCTCGCCCTCCCGGCCCCGGCGCCGCTCGCGGTGGCCGCACAGGCGGTGGCGATGGCCGGGCTGGGCTTCCTCAACCCGGTCTGGGAGACGGTGGTCCAGCAGGAGTTCCCGCCCGGGGCGCTGGCCCGGGTCACCTCGTACGACTGGCTGCTGTCGCTGGCCGGAGCCCCGCTCGGGTACGTCCTGGCGCCGTTGGCCGCCGACGCCTGGGGCGACCGGGTGCCGCTGCTGGCGGTGGCGGGGCTGGTGACGGCGGTCTGCGCGGGCACGGCGGCGGTGCCCGGCGTCCGGCGGTACGGCGCCCGGCGGGCCGCCGGAACCGGGTCCGGACCGGCGGCCGAACGGCCACCGGCCCGGACCCGGGCTCACGATCGGGCTCGGACCCCGGATCAGGAGCCGGACCAGGCCCGGGAACAGGCCCCGGGACGGGACCGGACCCCGGAACAGGACCCGGCCGGGATCAGGGCCTGACCGCCGCCGTTCAGTTCCAGATGCCGGTGATGTCCGCGGCGGAGGCCGCGTTGCCCGCGTGGCCGGAGGCACCGGCCAGGTCCTCCAGGGTGCGCAGCACGTTGTAGTGGTTGTAGGTGGTGGCGCTGCTGCTGCCGGGCGTCACGTGGGCGCCGTAGATCACGGTCGGGATCCGGTTGCCGGACAGCTTGTTGTCCTCGTCGAAGGTGACGACCAGCAGGCTGTTGTGGGTCTGCGCCCAGGTGGCGTACGCGCCCAGGTTGTTCTTGATCCAGGTGTCGCCGGTGCCGACCGAGCAGTCGTGCATGTCGCTGCAGAGGTTCGGCACCACGAAGGAGACGTTCGGCAGGGTGCTGTAGTCGGTCGGGAACTGGGCGAAGGTCTTGGCGGAGCCGAGCGGGACGTTGCCGAAGCCGAACCAGGGGTTGTGCTTCTGGGCGTAGCTGCCGCTGCTGCACACGGTGCTGCCCTGGCTGGGCAGGGACTCGTTGTAGCTGCCCCAGGTCTTGCCGGCGGCGATCACCTCGGAGGCGAGGTTGGCGGCCTGGAAGCCGCCGACCGTCACACAGCTGTCGTCGACGGTGCCCTGGGTGGAGCCGGAGAACAGCGCGTAGTAGTTCGGCTCGCTCGGGTGGGTGATGCCGAAGGACTGGGTGAGGTTGGCCCCGCCCGCCTTCAGGGTGTTGTTGATGTACGGGGCGCTGCTGCTGCCGATGACCTGGGTGTAGGCGTGGTTCTCCATCACCACGACGACGATGTGGTCGGGCGTGGGCAGCGCGGCGGCCTGGGCGGTGGTGGCGGTGGCCGCCCAGAGGCCGGCGGAGGCGGCGAGCAGGGCGACGGCGGAGCCGATCGCGGTCGCGGTGCGGCGGGAGCGGGGGCTCAGGGCCTTCGTGGACGAAGTCATGACAATTCCTCGGGTGGAAGACGGCCCGGCGAGCCGGGCTCGGGACGGGAGGTGCCTGCCGCCGGTATGCGGCGTCCGGGGTGCGGCGCCCGGGGTACGACCGGGCGCAAAGCGCCCGAACAGCATCGGGCGCCGAGTTCGACGCGGGTAGACGACGGCAGGTGAAACCTTGGCCCCGGCGCGGGAAACGAACGGTGCGGCCGCCGACCGCCGCATCGACAACGCGAAATGCGGGCGAACCGGTTCACATTGCCACGGACCGCCCGGGCCGGTGATAGTGATCTTCGAACGACGCGGTCCGACACCGCGTCAGCTCACGAGAGAACCGAGGAACATGGCGAAGACCAGCCTTCTGCGCCCGCTCGCGGTGGCCGCCGCCGGCGCCGTCCTGGTGGCGACCGGTGCCGTGCCCGCCGCGGCCGCCGGCCAGGACACCACCGCCGCGACCGCCCCCGACCTCGCCGGTGTGCGCGCCGCCCTCCAGGCCACCGTCTCGGCCGGCGCCCCGGGCGCCTTCGCGGTGATCCGCGACCACGACGGCGGCGACCGGACCCGCTCGGTGAACGTCGGCCTGGCCGACCTGGACGGGACCCCGATGAACTCCTCGTGGAGGTTCCGGGTCGGCAGCAACAGCAAGATGTTCACCGCCGTTCTCGTGATGCAGCTGGCGCAGGAGGGCCGGATCGACCTCGACCGGCCGCTGCGCGAGTACCTGCCCGCGGGCACCCTCCCGGAGGGCTGGACCATGACGGGCCGCCAGGTGCTGGAGCACCGGGCCGGGATCTTCGACCACACCAACGACCTGCTGGAGCAGGCCGGCGAGGAGACCACCAGCGCCTTCGAGGCCCGCATCCGCAGCACGGTCTACGACCCGCGCGAGTTGGTCGCGATGTCGGTCAAGCACGGCCTGCAGTACACCCCCGGCACCCGCTACTCCTACTCCAACACCGACTTCGTGCTGATGGGCCTGGCGGTCGAGCACCTCACCGGCCAGCCCTTCCCGGAGGTGCTGAACGAGCGGATCATCCAGCCGCTCGGCCTGCGCAAGACCTCCTTCGTGGTGCCCGACCAGGCGATCCGCGGCGCCCACGTCACCGGCTACCTCACCAACGACGACCGCACCAAGCCGCTGCTGAACTCCACCGAGCAGAACGGTTCCTGGGTCTGGGCCGCCGGGGCCGTCATCTCCACCGCCGAGGACCTCGACCGCTTCCTCACCGCGCTGACGGCCGGCGACAACGGCGGGCTCGTCTCGACCGCCTCGCTCCAGCAGATGACCGCCGCCCTGCCCACCCCCACCGCGAAGATCTCCTACGGCCTGGGCCTGCGCCGCATCTCGCTCTCCTGCGGGGACGTGTACGGGCACGGCGGCATCGTGCAGGGCTTCAACAGCCAGTCCTTCACCACCCCGGACGGTCGGCGCAGCGTGGTGGTCTTCGCCAACGCCTCCAACAACGGCTCGGTGACCCAGGGTCTGATGAACACCCTGGAGCCGGCCTTCTGCGGCAAGCAGCCCACCGTCGCCCCGCGGACGGCCTTCGCACCCGCCTCCGCACCGGCCTCGGTACCGGTCGACTCGCTGCCGGTGGTGGAGGACACCCGGATCTGACCGGTCCCACCGGTCCCACCGGCCGCTCCGGCCCGCGCGCCCGCCCGCTTCCGGTGAGACCGGAGGCGGGCGGGGGCGTTTCCGGCTACGGCCGACCGGCTCTGGGCGCCACCGGCCGGGCCCCTCGGGAGAACCGGTCAGTGCCGGGCGCCCGCCGCGCGGGGTCCCTCCGCGCTCAGGTCGGTGAGCGCCTCGGTCAGCAGCTCGCGGGCCTCCTCGGCGCGGCCCTGCTCGATCAGCGCGGTGCCCAGTTCGGTCAGCGTCTTGGTCATGCTGTCCGGGCGGCCCACCGCCTCGAAGTGCACCAGGGCCTGCCGGTAGGCCTTCTCGGCGGCCGGCCAGCGCCTCAACGCCGCGCGGTCCAGACCGAGTTCGTGCGCGGTCATGGCCGCCAGCAGGTGCATCAGCGGCGAGGACCAGCGCTCCACCAGCTCCAGCGCCCCGGCCAGGGCCCGCCGGCGCGAATCCACCGCCTCCTCCGCCCGGCCGGACTCCCGCAGGCAGTTGGCCGCGCCCCGCAGGGTGACCAGCCGGCCGATCATCGCCGAGCGGCTGGCGAGCTCGGCGAAGGCGTCCGCCGCCCGGTGGAAGGCGTCGGTCGCCTCCCGGTGCCGCTGGAGGTAGCGCAGGCCCGAGGCGAGGTAGGTGAGCGCCCAGCCCTGCTGCTCCCGGTCGCCCACCGCGAGGGCCAGCTCCAGCCCCTCGGTGGCCAGTTCGATGCCGCGCTGGTAGCGGTGCAGGCAGGTGATGTACGTCCAGGCCAGGTAGTTGACGTGCACCGCCTCCACCCGCCGGTCCCCGGTCGCGCGGGCGGCGTCCGCCGAGAGCTGGAACACCTCGGCCCAGATGCCCCAGCTCAGCAGCCGGTCGGAGAACCAGTGCATCGCCTCGGCGGTGTCCACCACCTCCCGGTAGCGGCCGGCCCGTTGCGCCTGGTGCAGGGCGGCCAGCCACTCGGGGTGCTCGTACTCCAGCCAGGCGGCCGCCTCGGTGAGGTGCGGGGGCGCGGCGCCGCCGGTGCCGGCCGCGTCCGTGGCGTGGTCGGGGTCGAACCGCAGTCCGTACTCCGCCGCCCGGCCGAGGATCCAGCGGCCGGCCCGGGTGCGGGCCTCGGCCAGCTCCTGGCCCGTCTCGTCGGCGG
Organism: Kitasatospora sp. NPDC054768; assembly: GCF_053612025.1. Classification (NCBI taxonomy): domain Bacteria; kingdom Bacillati; phylum Actinomycetota; class Actinomycetes; order Kitasatosporales; family Streptomycetaceae; genus Kitasatospora; species Kitasatospora sp. NPDC054768. Next base: position 64,692 of record NZ_JBSHBN010000011.1, on the reverse strand, counting down.
TCAGCCGCTCGCCCGCGTAGAGCCGCACCAGGTCGTGCAGGCGGTAGCGGTCCGGGGTGGCCGCCTGCATCAGCCCGGCGTCGACGAGCTGCTCCAGCACCAGCTCGGTGCGGGCCGCCGACAGGCCCGCGTAGGCCGCGGCGATCTCCGCGGTGAAGTCCTGCCCGGCGGTCAGCGCGCAGCGGCGCAGGACCAGTTGGGACTCGGCGGGCAGTCGCCGGTAGGACAGCTCGAAGGCCGGGCGGACGGCCAGGTCGCCGGTCTCCAGCAGGTCCAGCCGGTTCTCCTCGGCGGTGAGCTGGCGCACCAGGTGGGCGACCGGCTGCTGCGGGCGGGCGACCAGGCGCTGCCCGGCGATCCGCAGCGCGAGCGGCAGGTAGCCGCAGAGCCTGGCCAGCTCGGCGGTGGCGTCGGGCGCGGCCTCGATCCGCTCGCGGCCGGCGATCCGGGCCAGCAGCCCGGCTGCCTCCGCCGGGGAGAGCACGTCCAGGCTCAACCGGTGCACCGACTCCAGGCCGGGCAGCACGTTGCGGCTGGTCACGATGGTCACGGCCGGGCCGGAGCCGGGCAGCAGCGGACGCACCTGGCCCTCGTCGGCGGCGTTGTCCAGCACCAGGACGAGCCGCCGCTCGCGCACCAGCGCCCGGTAGAGGCCGGCCCGCTCCTCCGTCCCGGCGGGCACCGCGGCATCGGCCACGCCCAGGGCGCGCAGCATCTGGCCGAGCGCGTCCCGGGCGGGCAGCGGCTGCGAGGACATGCCGCCGAGGTCCAGCGAGAGCTGGCCGTCCGGGAAGCGCGGGGCCAGGACGTGGGCGGCGTGCAGGGCGAAGGAGGTCTTGCCGAGGCCGGGCTGGCCGCTGACCAGCACCACGCGCGGGTGGGCCGGGCGCTCGTCCTCGGCCAGCCGGGCGAGCAGGGCGAGGGCGTCCTCGCGGGCGGTGAAGTCGGCGATGTCGCGGGGCAGCGCGAGGGCGCTCTGGCCGGTCTCGGCGGCGGGCACCGGCGGGGCCGCGGCGCGCGGCGCGTCCGTACGGGCGGCGGCCTCGTGCGCGGCGGACCGGCGGGGCCGGGCGCGGCCCCCGGCGGGCGCCGAGCCCGGCCGCACCCCGCGCGGGCGTCCGGACTGCGCGGCCCGGTCCAGCGCCTCCGCCTGCACGCCGTCCAGCCCGAGCGCCTCGGCCAGGGCCCGCACGGTGCGCCGCTGCGGGCCGCGGGTGCGACCGCGCTCCATGTCCCCGAGGGCGCGCAGGCTGACCCCGGCGGCCGCGGCGAGCTCCTCCTGGGTCAGGCCCGCCACCACCCGGTGCCCTGCCAGCAGACAGCTGAACTCGTTCGCGTCCGTGTCCGTACCGCCCCCGGCCGCCATGCCCCGCCCCCACTCACTCGGTCCTGCGCAGTTCCGCACTTCTGCCTGGAGTCGCCTCCGGCGGTTCGTTCCAGGCAGAAGTATGCCCGGGCGGACGGATTCCTCCCAGTCGCCCCTCCCTCAGGATATCCGCCCAGGTCAGGAGGGATGCTTGCGGGCGGGGCGACGCAGGCGGGGGCGGTTGCGCGGGGGCGGACCGCCGATAGTTCCGCCTGTGGTTCCGCCGGCCGATCAGCGGTTTTCCGCCACGGACGGCCGGTCTCCGGCGGCGGTTTCCCGCCACGGGGGCGGCCGGGGCAGGGCCCGGCGGGCGACGGCCCTACACCAGGCGTCTCGCCTCCGCGCCCTCGACGGTGCGGCCGAGGGCGTCCAGCAGGTCGGCGAGCAGGCCGTGGGAGCGGGCTTCGAGGGCCGGGTCGCCGACGGTGCGGCCGAGGGCGACGGCGAGCCGGGCCGACGAGAGCGCGGCGTCCCGGCGGCCGAGTGCGTGCAGGGCGCGGGCCCGGCTGTGGGTGGCGAGGACGGCCTCGGCGCCGCCGGAGCGGGCGGTGGCGGCGCGCACCGCCTCGTCGGCGTGGCGCAGGGCGGGCCCGGGATCGCCGGCCAGGACGAGCGCGTCGGCGAGGTCGGTGAGCGCGCGGACCAGCAGGTGGTCGGTGGCCGGGGTGCGGGCGGCGGCCACCAGGTCGCCGAGCATGGGCACCGCCCGCTCGTACCGGCCGGTCCGCAGCAGCGCGGCCGCCACCCGGCTGCGGCAGTGGTGGCGCAGCGCCGCGTCGCCGGCCCGGTCGGCGGCGTCGACCGCCCGCTCCAACTGGTCGGCGGCGGTGCGGTGGGCCGCGCGGTCGACGTGCAGGACGGCGAGGTCGGTGCCGAGCCGGGCGACCGCCGCCTCGTCCCGGTCCGCGTGCGCGGCGCGCAGCCCGGCCTCGACCACGGCCCGCCAGTGCGTCCGGTCGTGGCCGGTGGTCTCGTACAACCGGCCGACCCGGTGGGCGAGTCGCCAGGCCGCGGTGGGCCGTCCCTTCTGCTCGGCGCAGAGCACGACGGCGCGCAGGGCGCTCTCCTCGCGGCGGAACCAGGCCGCCGCCGACCCACTGCTCCCGGCCGCCGCGCCCCCGGCCTCCGCCCCCTCGCCCGCCCAGTCCGCGGTGACGTCCAGGTAGTGGGCGATCAACCGGTCGAGGGCCAGGTACCGCTCGTCGCAGGCGAGTTCGGCGGCCTGCGCGGCGGCGTGGCGGCGGACCAGCTCGCGCCGGGCGTACCGGCCGGGGCTGGTCTCCTCCAGCAGGTGCACGGCGTCGAGCCGGGTCAGCAGGGTGCGGGCGGTCGCGGGCGGGAGGTCGGCGAGGGCGGCGGCGGTGTCGGTGCCGATCTCCGCGCCGGGGTGCAGGCCGAGCAGGGTGAACAGCCGGGCGGCGTCCGGGGCCAGCGCGCGGTACGTGCGGTCCAGCGCCGTGGTGAGGCCGAGCGGGCCGCGGTCGGTGCCGGCGCCGGCACCGGAGAGGGCGGCCAGGCCGGTCTGCTCGTCGGCGAGTTCGGCGGCGAGGTCGGCCGCGGACCAGTCGGGCCGGGCGGCCAGGCGGGCGGCGGCCAGGCGCAGCGCGAGCGGCAGGTGGTCGCAGCGCTCGGCGAGTTCGGCGACGGCCTCCGGCTCACCGGCCGTGCGGTCCGGGCCGAGGATGCGGGCGAGCAGGTCGGCGGCCTCGTCGGCGCCGAGCGCGCCGAGCGGCACCGGTATGCCGCCGGTACGGACCAGCAGGTGGCGCAGCCGGCTGCGGCTGGTGACGATCGCGACCGGGGCGGGCTCGCTGTCGGTGGCCGGCGGGTCGGGCAGCAGCGGGGCGAGCTGCTCGTAGGAGGCGGCGTCGTCCAGGACGACCAGCATCCGCCGGCCGCCGATCAGTTCGCGGTAGCGGCGGGCGCGGTCCTCGGCTTCGGCGGGCAGCGCGTCCGGGTCGACGCCGAGGGCGGTGAGGAGCTCCCCGAGCACCTCGCCGGGTTCGCGCGCCCCGTCCGGGTCGAAGCCGCGCAGTTCGGCGCGGAGGACGCCGTCCGGGAAGTAGGCGTCGCCGCGCCGGGCCGTCCACTGCCGGACCAGGCTGGTCTTGCCGACCCCCGCGGGCCCGGTGACCAGGATCGGCCGGCCGTCCCGAGCGGCGGGCAACACCTGCTCCAGCCGGGCGAGTTCGACGCTCCGGCCGACGAACCGGCGGTCGGCGGCGGGCCGGGCGCCGGCCAGCTCGCCGGCCCGTCGCAGTTCGGGGCCGGGCGGCCAGCTGAGCCGGGCCACCGCCCGCTCGTAGCGCTCCCGCGCCTCGGCGCTCCGCCCGTCCTGCTCCAGGCAGCGCACCAGCCGGGCGGCCAGCGGCTGCCGGGCGGGGTGGCCGTCGGCGGCCTCGTCGAGTTCGGCGGCCAGCTCGCCGCCCCGGCCGGCCCGGAGCAGGCCGTCGGCCAGGAGCTCCAGGGCGCGCAGCCGCAGGTCGGTCAGGTACGGGAGGGTCCGCTCGCGCAGCAGGGCGGAGCCGCAGTCGGCGAGCGCCGGACCGCGCCAGAGGTCCAGCGCGGCGCGCAGCAGGGGCAGTGCCCGGTCCGGCGCGGCGCCCCGCGGCGGGCCGGCGGGCTCGGGGAGCAGCACGCCCGCCTGCTCGCAGAACCGGGCGAAGCGCAGCACGTCGATCCGGTCGGGCTCACCGGCCAGCAGGTAGCCGGAGCCGCGGGTGTCGAGTTCCAGTCCGGAGCCGTCCAGCAGCTGGCGCAGCGCCGCGACATGGCCCTGCAGGGCGGCCCGCGCGGTGGGCGGCGCGCAGCCCTCCCAGACCAGCTCGATCAGCTCCTCGGTGGCCACCGTCCGGTTCAGCCGCACGGCGAGCGCGCTCAGCAGCGCCCGGCGCTTGGGCGCCGAGGGCGTCACCGCCGTCCCGTCCTCCCGCCGCACCACCACCGGTCCGAGCAGATCGATGTGCACGCGCCCGTTCCCCTCCCCCGTCCTCGACTCCCCGGCCCGACCGAGGATAGGGCCGGTCAGGCCCTTCGCACCGGTCCGGGGCCGTCCTCGGGCACCGTACCGCGGGGGTACGACACGGCGCCCCGGCCGAACCGAGGGGTACGACACGGTGTTCCGGCCCGATCCCCCGCCGGCGCAACCATCCGCCGCTCCCGACGCGTCAACCGGGGGCAGGGACAACCGACCGACATGACCGGACATCTTCTCGCACTACACTGCTCCACCCCGAGGGCCGATGGCCGCTTCGGGGCGTGATGCGCGGTTCTGCGGTGAAGTGGGGGTACTGGTGCGGATTCGGCTGCTCGGGCCGGTGGAGTTGCGGATCGGGGCAGGCGGCTTCACGAGCGTGGCGGGCGCGCAGCGGCGGGCCGTGCTGGCGCTGCTGGCGCTGCGGCTGGGGCACCTGGTCACCGTGGACCAGCTGTGCGAGCTGCTGTGGGACGAGCAGCCGCCGCCGAGCGCGCGGGCGGCCGTGCAGGGCCACGTCGCCGCGCTGCGCAAGGTGCTCGCCGGCACCCCGTTCGAGCTGCACACCCGGGACTCCGGCTACCTGCTGGCCGGGCCGGCCGACGAGGTGGACGCGCTGCGCTTCGAGGAACTCACCGGCGCCGCCGACCGGCAGGCCGGCCACGGCGACTGCGCCACGGCGGTCGCGCTGCTGGAGGGGGCACTGCGGCTGTGGCGCGGCGAGGCGCTGGCCGACCTGCCCGACACCCCGCTGCGCTCCGCCGCGGTGGACCGGCTGCGGCAGTCCCGCACCGCCGCCCTGCTCCGCTGGGCCGGGCTGCGGCTGGGCCAGGGCGCCGGGGCGTCGGCCGTGCCGGTGCTGGAGCAGGGCGTCCGGACGGACGGGCTGCGCGAGGAACTGGTGGCGCTGCTGATGCGCTGCCTGCACCAGGCGGGCCGGCCCGCCGAGGCGCTGACCGCCTACCACCAGGCCCGGATGCGGCTCGCCCAGGAGCTGGGCATCCACCCCGGCCCGGCGCTGCGGGCGGCACTCGCCGAAGTGCTGGCCGACGACCGCACGGTGGAGCCGCCGGCCGCCGCTCCCCCGGCCGCCGAGCCGGCGCCGCAGACCCCGCCGGCCCCGCCGGTCCCGCTGGTTCCGCGCCAACTGCCGCGTCGCCAACCGGACTTCGTCGGCCGCACCGGCGACCTGGCCCGTCTCGACCGGGCCTGCGGGGCGGGCCCCGACGGGGGCGGCCGGGCCGGGGACGGCCCGGTGCTGGTGGTCGGCCCGGCCGGGGTGGGCAAGAGCGCGCTGGTCACCGCCTGGGCGCACCGGGTCGCCGACCGCTTCCCGGACGGCCTGCTCCACGCCGAGCTGCACGGCCTCGCCCCGGACGGCCCGGCCCGGCCCGAGGCCGTCCTGGCCGGCTTCCTGCGCGCGCTCGGCGTGCCGCGGGACGGCATCCCCGCCGGGCGCGCCGCCCGGGCGGCGCTCTACCGCGAACGCACCGGGGGCCGGCGGCTGCTGGTGCTGCTGGACGACGCCGCCGACGCCGACCAGGTCGCCGACCTGCTGCCCGCGGGCCCGGCCGGCACCGCCGTGGTCACCGGCCGGGGCGCGCTGGAGGGCCTGGTCGCACTGGAGGGAGCGACCCTGCTGCGCCTGGCCGCACTGCCCGAGGACGACGCCCTGGACCTGCTGGAGCGCGCGTTGACGCCCGAGCGGCTGCGCGCCGAGCCGGAGGCCGCCGCCCGGCTCGCCGGGCTCTGCGACCGTCTGCCGCTCGCCCTGCGGATCGCCGCCGCCCGGCTGGCCACCCGGCCGGACTGGACGATCGCCGGGCTGGTCGCCGAACTCGCCGACGAGCGGACCGGGCTGGCCGCCCTGGACGCCGACGGCACGCTCTCCGTCGCGGGCCGGCTCCGGCTGACCCACCGCCGGCTCTGCGAACCCGCGGCCGAACTGCTGACCGTCCAGGCCGCCCACCCCGGCCGCGAGCTGGACGCTTCGGCGAGCGCCGCGCTGCTCGGCAGCGACACCGCCACCGCCCACCGGGCGCTCGGCGAGCTGACCTCCCACCACCTGCTCACCGGCACCGCCCCCGGGCGCCACGTCCGTACCGACCTGGTCCGGCGCTACGGCGCCGGGCTGCTCGCCGAACGGCCCGAGCGGCACCGGCGGCTGCTGCGCGAACGCCTGGCCGACCACTACCTCACGGCCCTGCGGCACTGCGGCTCCTTCCTCGACCCCGGCCAGGAGGACACCGCCCCGCCCGCCGGCCCGGCGCAGTCCCTGCCGGCCGCCGTCGACATCCGCACCGCGCTCGACTGGTTCGACGCCGAGGAGCCGGCGGTCTCCGCGCTGGTCGCCTCCCCCGACACCGACCCGGCCCGCGCCTGGCGGCTCGCGCTGACCTGCGGCTCGCTCTACTACGGCGCCGGCCGCTTCACCGACTGGCTCGCCTGCGCCCGGCTCGGGCAGGCGGCGGCCGAACGGTGCGGCGACCCGGTCGCGCTCGCCCTGCTGCTCAACTGCCGGGCGCAGGCCCTGGTCGCGCTGGAACGCCGGCAGGAGTCCGCGGAGGCGGCCCGGCGGGCGGTGGCCGCCGCCGAGTCCGGGACCGGGCCCGCGGCCGTGTCCGCGCACGTCCGGGCGCTCGCCACGCTGGCCATGGTCACCGCGATGCTCGGCCACGGCGCCGAGGCCGAACGGCTGGCGGCCGGCGCCACCGCGCTCGCGCTGGAGTCCGGCGACCGCCGGCGGCTGGTCGACGCCAAGGTGCACCAGGGCTGGGTGAGCCTGGCCGTCGGGGACCGGGAGGGCGCCCAGCGCCGGTCCCGCGAGGCCCGGGAGCTGCTGCCGGCCACGCCCGTCACCCAGGTCCACCTCTGGTCGCTGCTGACCGAGACGCAGGCCCTCCCGCCGACCGTCCGCGACGTCGCCGCCGACCTCGCCTGGCACCGGCTGCTCGCCGCGTGCGAGGAGGCCGGCCTGCTGTACCTGCACGCCCTGGCCGAACAGTCCTACGCCGCCCACCTGTCCGCCCGGGGCCGGGAACCGGAGGTGGGTGCCAGGCTGCGCTCGGCGCTGGAGCGCTTCCGCTCGCACGACCGGCGCGCGGGCTACCGGAGCGGGTTCACCACCGGCCTGGAGGCGTCGCTCAAGCTCCGTACCGGGCGGCGGCCGGCGGACGACTGACCCGGGCGGCGGCCGGCCCTGGCGGAGGCCGGCCGGCGGCCCGTGCCGCCCGACGGGACGGCGGCCCGGTCAGCCCGCGGCCGAGGCGGCCCCGCGCTCCGTCGGGGCGTACCCGTGCTCCGCCGCCAGCACCGGGCGCAGCGCCCGGATCGCGTAGAAGTTGCGGGACTTGACCGTCCCCGGCGGCACCCCCAGCCGGGCCGAGGCCTCCAGCACCGAGCGGTCCTTGAGGTGCAGCTCGACCAGCACCTCGCGGTGGTGCTTCTGCACCCGGCGCAGCGCCAGCGCGATGTCCCGGGCCACCACCACCCGCTCGTAGGGGTCGTCGGCGACCGGCCGGTCCTCCATCGGCTCGCCGATCACCTCCTTGGCGCGGGCGGCGGCCATCCGGTAGTGGTCGATCGCGATCCGGCGGGCGACCGTGAACAGCCAGGGCCGGCTCGCCTCAGGCCCGGCGGACAGCGCCTCCGGGTGCTGCCAGGCGCGCAGCAGGGTCTCCTGGAGGATGTCCTCGGCCTTGCCGCGGTCCCCGCCCGTGGCCCGCAGCAGCGCGCGCAGCAGGTAGCCGCCGTGCAGCCGGTGGATCTCGGCGAGCGTGTCCGGGTCGAGGGTCGGACGGGCCGGGGCGGTGACGCCTTCCGGCGCGTCCGCCGGACCCTCGGACGACGGGGTGACGGACGTGGGCTGGGCGACGGACGGCTTCGACACGCGCTACCTCTCAGGTCGGGCAGGGGCGCAGCACGGGCAGGGCGTGCTGGGCAGCGACCGGACATCCCCCGGCGGTGGCTGCAACAGCACACTGCCGGAGGCCGCCAAGTCCGCACCAAGGCAGCACCAACGCCCCCGCCCGGGGCACTCGGACCGGTCCCGGGTGCCACCGTTGGCGGGCGCCGACGACTGTTGGCCGGTCGTTAGCGGCCGTGAGCCGCGGCGCCCGCGCCGCCGCCCGGACGGCGCCCCGACCGCCCGGGCCCGGCGGTCTCAGCCCCCGCCGAGCGCCCGGAGCAGCTCCTGCACCCCGTCCTCGCCCCGGTGCTCGATCAGCACCGCGACCCAGCCCGTCAGCCGCTGCCGCTCCGCCGCCGACCACCGCGGGGCCGACGGGTGCTCGTCCACCACCAGCGCCGTCGCCATGTCCAGCAGCGCCGTCGCGGGCCGCGGCCACCACCGGCCCTCCGGCACCACGCGCAGCGCCAGCCGTCGGGCGACCGCGATCACCTCCTCCGCCTCCGCCTCGGGCACCGCCAGCGCGGCCGGCCCGTCCGCGCTCGGCGCCCCGGCCCGCACCAGGGCCGCGACGAACTCCCGCGCCTCCGGCCCGTCCGCGGCCATGCCGCGTCCCTCCCCCGTCCCGTTCACGGGACTCACGCTCCTTCCGACTCGGTGGCACTCGGCAGGCGCCGGGTGCCACCGGATGACGGTACCGATCGGTAGCCGGTGGGGCGGAGGGTTTTCCGATGCGGACCTCCCGATGCGACCAGGGGTGCTCCGTGCACCCTGCCCCGCTCAACGGGCCCCCCACCGAGGGCGGTTCAGTGAACCGGAGGGGCGCCTTCAGCCGTACTCCCGGCTGTACGGGCCGGCCGGACCGGAGGCACCGGTCCGGCGCACCCTGGACCGGGAGGTCATCCGATGGCTTTCTCCGACGGCACCGCGGGCGCGGGCAGCACCACCCCGGCCGCACCCGACTACTCGCCCGCCGCCTGGCCCGAGCCGGTCGCCCTGCTGCCCCGGCGCCCGCTCGACCCGCTCGGCACCGTCCTCATCCCGCCCGCCGAACGGCAGCTGTTCACCCGCGCCCTGACCGCCGAACCCCCCTCGGCGGCGCCCTCGGCCGTCCCTCCGGCGGAGCCGCCGGCCCGGGGCACCGACACCGGCGCGGCAGCCGGACCGCTGCCCGACCCGCCCGCACAACGCCCCGGCACGGACCTCCCGCGCGCGCTGCGGCTCGTCCTGCCCGGCGGCGGGGAGGCACGGCGGCGGCGCCTGGTCGAACGCGTCCGGGTGCCGCTGCGGGCCTGCCACCGGATCGCCGTCCTGGGCGGCCCCGCCGAGGGGGCCGCCGCCGTCCTCGGCGCCCTGCTCGCCGAGCACCGGGCCGACCCGGTGCTCGTCCTGTCCACCGCCGGGCCCGCCGGGAGCGAGTGCCGTACCGGCGGCCGGCTCGTACTGCGATCCGTACGACCCGACCCGGCCGCCCTGCGGGAGGCCCTCGACGAGGCCCGCGGCCACTACCCGGTCGTCCTCGCCGACACCACCGGCGCCCCGGCCGAGGTCCAGCTCGCCACCGTCGACCGGGCCGACCAGCTGATCCTCTGCGCCCCGGCCAGCGCCGACGGCGCCCGCATCACCGAAGCCCTCCTCGACCACCTCACCGCCCTCGGCCACGACCGGCTGGCCCGCGGGGCGACCGCCGTCTTCACCCCCGCCCCGCCCACCGACCGCCCGGTCGCCGGCCGCGACCTCCTCCCCCACTTCCGCACCCGCTGCCGCGGCGCCCTCGCCCTCCCCCTCCCGGGCCGCCCCCAGGCGGCCCCCGCCGCCCTGCGCCCCCGGGCCCGCCTCGACTACCTCGAACTCGCCGCCCTCATCGGCGACGCCATGGCCGAACGCCGGGGCTGAGGGAGGCCGCAGAAGGAGCGACCCACCGCCCGCCCGCGCCCTACCGGACGGGCGCGGGCCACGCCTCTTCCAGGCCTCCCGGCGGGCGCCGGGAGGCCTGGAGGCCGGGAAGAGGACGGCGATCCGCCGCAGGACACCGCCTCGCCCACTCACGAGGAGGCGTTCCCCCGCGGTCCAGGCCGACCCGTCAGCTCTCCTCCGCCCGGCCCGGGCGCCAGCCCCGGGCGCGGGCGCGGGGGGCCACCGCGCCCGCCGCCGCGACCAGGGCGACGAGGGCGAGGAAGGACAGCGCGATCAGGCCCGCCCGGTGGCCGGCGTCGCTGGGGGGCGGGACGGGGGGCATGGTGGGGGCGGCGGCCGCGGTCGGCGGGGCCGGGGCGCCGGGGGCCGCGAGGCGGGTGACGGCGGCGACGGGGTCGACGGTGCCGTGGCCGTACTGGGGGTCGGGGCTGCGGTAGGCGGTGGCTTCCAGGCGCTGGGTCAGCTGGTCGACGGTCAGGTCCGGGCGGTAGCCGAGGACGAGGGCGGCGGTGCCGGCCACGAAGGCGGTGGCGAAGCTGGGGCCGGCGCCGGTGTAGTAGCCGCCGGGGGCCGGGCCGGGGCCGGTGACGGCGTCGCCCGGGGCCGCGAGGTCGACCCGGCCGCCGACCGGGACGGCCGAGGGGCCGTCCGGGAGCGCGCCGCCGGGGGCGAGGTCGCGGACGGCGAGCACCTCGGGGTAGGCCGCCGGGTAGACCGCCGGGACGGGTTTGGCGGTTCCGGAGCCGTCGGTCGGGACGGTGTCGGGTGCGGCCGGGGCGACGATCAGCGCGCCCTTGCCGCGCGCCGCGCGGACCGCGGCGGCCAGGGCGTCGGTGCCGTTCGGCAGCGCCACCCCGACCGCGATGACCCGCGCGCCGCGGTCGGCGGCCGCGGTGACGCCCTGGGCCAGCAGGTCCGCCGAGGGGGTTCCGGCCTCGTTGGTGACCGGGACGGCGAGGATCCGGGCGCGCGGCGCGAGGCCGGCGAAGCCCGCGCCCTCGCGCTGGTCGGCGGCGATCAGGCCGGCCAGGAAGGTGCCGTGGCCGACGCAGTCCTGGGCGGGGTCGGGGCCGCCGGGCAGCTGGGCCAGGTCGAGTCGGCCGGCCAGCAGGCCGCTGCCGTCCTTGACCCCGGAGCCGAGGACGGCGACGGTGACGCCCTCGCCGCGGCTGAGCGGCCAGACCCGGTCGGGCCTCAGGAAGGTCTGCGGCCAGGGGGTGAGCTGGGTGCCCTTGGTGGACGGCGGCAGGCAGCCGGCCGACCGGCCGCTCGCGTCGCGCCGCTGCTGGCTGACGCCGGGCAGGGCGTCGGGGCCGGCGGGCGTGTCGGCGGCGGCCGGGCCCGCCACGGGCAGCAGCAGCCCGGCCAGGAGCGGTGCGGCCACCGCCCGGGCCAGGGGCGCCCGCTTCATGCGAGGCTGCCGATCCGCTCGGCCGGGATGTCCTGCGGCAGCAGCAGGCTGAGCTCGTCGAGGTCCGCGATGTCCAGCCGGGACAGCCGGCCCGCCTGCCGGGTGATCATCGCCTCCAGCACCTGCCGGGCGAACCGCCCGTTGCCGAAGGAGCGGTCGCGCGGGACGGCCGCGAACAGCGTGCCGAGCGCGGCCAGGGTCTCCGGGGTGCAGGTGTAGCCGGCGGCCTCGGCCTGCACCCGGACGATGGTGACGAGTTCGTCGTCCGCGTAGTGGTCGAAGGTGATCTCCCGGGAGAACCGGGACGCCAGGCCGGGGTTGGAGGCGAGGAAGCCGCGCATCTCCTCCTGGTATCCGGCCACGATCACCACGACCTCGTCGCGGTGGTCCTCCATCAGCTTCATCAGGGTGTCGACGGCCTCCTGCCCGAAGTCCCCGCCGGAGCCGTTGCGGGGCGTCAGGGTGTACGCCTCGTCGATGAACAGCACGCCGCCGCGGGCGCGTTCGAAGGCGTCCCGGGTGAGCTGGGCGGTGTGGCCGATGTAGCGGCCGACCAGGTCGGCGCGGGCGGTCTCGATCAGCTGGCCCGAGGGCAGCACGTCGAGTTCGGCGAGGAGTTCGCCGTACAGCCGGGCGACGGTGGTCTTGCCGGTGCCGGGCGGGCCCGAGAACACCAGGTGGTGGCTGATGGTGGCGGCGGGCAGCCCGGCCTCGACCCGGCGCCGGGTCTGCCGGGTCAGGTTGACCAGGTCCTCGACCTGCTCCTTGGCGGCGGCGAGGCCGACCATGGCGCGCAGCCGGTCGAGCAGGCCGGGTTCGTCGGCCTTCGCCTCGTCGGCGGCGGCCTGCTCGCCCACGTCGGCGGGCAGCAGCCGGGTGAGCGCCTCGTTGTCGAAGTGCTCCAGTTCGGCGAGCCTGGAGGCCTGCCGGTCGACCATCTCCTCGAACACCTTGCGGGCGGCCCGGCCGTTGCCGAAGTCGGCGCCCTTGGGCATCCGGTCGAAGTGCGCGGCGAGCGCCTCCCGGGTGCCCTCGACGAGTTCGTAGCCGTGCCCGGCGGCGGCGTGCTCGACGATCGTGGTGAGCTCCTCGTCGCTGTAGTTCCGGAACTCGACGGTGCGGCTGAACCGGGAGGCCAGGCCCGGGTTCGAGGCCAGGAACTCGCGGATCTCGGCCTCGTACCCGGCGACGATCACCACCAGGTCGTCGCGGTGGTCCTCCATCAGCTTGACCAGGGTGTCGATGGCCTCGCGGCCGAAGTCCGGTCCGGTGCCGCCGGAGCCCGCCGACAGGGTGTACGCCTCGTCGATGAACAGCACCCCGCCGAGCGCCTCCTTGACCACCTCGGTGGTCTTCAGGGCCGTTCCGCCGATGATCGAGGCGACCAGGTCGGCCCGGGCGACCTCGACCAGGTGGCCGCTGCGCAGCACGCCGAGCTCGGCGAGGATCGCGCCGTAGAGCCGGGCGACGGTGGTCTTGCCGGTGCCGGGCGGGCCGGCGAAGACGAGGTGCCGGCTCATCGGCAGGGCGGGCAGCCCGGCCTGCTCCCGGCGCCGGGCCAGCTTGTTGAGGTTGACCAGGGTGGCGACCTGCTCCTTGACGCCCTGCAGCCCGACCAGGGTCTGGAGGACGGCCTGCGGGCCCTGCGGTGCGGCCGGGGCGGGAGCCGCGGCGCCCTCGGCCGGGGCGTCCGACCCGTCGCCGGCGGGGGCCGCGCCGGGCTCGGTGGTGGCGACGGCCGCCGCGCCGTGGGCGTCCGGAGAGCGGTTGTCCCGGCTGTCGAGGTTCTCCACGGCGAGACGGTCGGTCGGCTCGGTCTGCCGCAGCCCGGCGCCCTGGTTCTCGGCGGCCACGCAGTCGGTGAGCCGCACGGGCTCCACGGAGTCGGAGCGCAGCCCGTCCACGGTGTTGTCGCTGAGCTGGCAGGCGGTCAGCGTGGCGCGGGCGCCGGACCGCAGGTGCAGCCCGTGCCGCCGGTTGGTCCGCAGCCGGGTGCGGGTGGCGGTCAGGTCGCCGCCGTGCTCGACCTCGGCGCCGTCCAGGGCGTTGTCGGCGGACTCGACGTCGCGCAGGGTGACGATGCCCTCGGCGCCGATCGAGATCCCGCAGGATCCGCTGCCGCGCACCAGGCTGCCACCGAGGTAGGTGTTGGCACCGTCGGCGATCCGCACCCCGTGCCCACCGGCGTCGACGACGGTGACGTCCTCCAGCCGGCCGCGCCCGTCGCGCAGCGCCTCGATCCCGTGGCCGCCGGCGGCGGTGACGGTGCTACGGCGCAGCAGCGGGTTGGCGCCGTCGCGCACCACGATGCCGACGCCGGCCGCGTCCCGGACCTCCAGGCGGTCGAACTCGGCGGCGCTCTCCCCGGTGAGTTCGACGCCGTCCGTCCCGGCGTCGCGCACCACCGCCCGCACCAGGCTGGGCCCGGCCGACTCGCCGACGTGGATGCCCGCCAGGGCGGGGGCGGTCACCTCGCAGTCCTCCAGGGTGCCCCGGGCCCGGCCGGCGATGTGCAGGCCGTGGCCCTGGGGGCGGACGGCGCGGCAGCGGCGCAGCAGCGGGTCGGTGCCGTTGGTGAGGACGTAGCCGTGGGCGCGCACGGCGGTGACGGTGCAGTCCTCCAGCACGACCCGGGCGGTGGAGCCGATGAAGACGCCGAGCGCGCTGTCCCGGATCTCGGTGCGCAGCAGCCGGGTGGTGCTCTGCTCCTCCAGGGCGACGGCGGGCTTGTCGGTGGCGGAGATCTCGCAGTCCTCGACGAGGCCGCGCGCCTCGCCGTTGGCGCACAGGCCGTTGCCGCGCGCGTCGCGCAGCACGCAGCGCCGGACGGTCGGGTTGGCCCGCTCGCCGATGACCACGGCCGAGGTGCCCAGGTGCTCGATGACGCTGTCCTCGATCACGCTGGTGCCGGTGGAGGTCTCCACCAGCCCGGCTCCGGCCGGGTTGGTCACCCGGCTGCCGCGCATGGCGAGTTCGCCCTGCTGGCGGGTGAGCACGGCGGTCCACGCGTTGCCGATCACCTCGCAGTCCTGCATGGCCAGTTGGCCGCGCGGGACGTCGACGGCGGGCAGGTCGTCGTCCTGCCCCTGGAGCACCAGGCCGGTGAGCTGGACGGCCTCGGTGAGCACCTGGACCACCGAACCGCGGCGGGGACTGATCCGCACGCTGCCCCGGACGTCCTCGGCGGTGATGCTCACCACCTTGGTGAGCACCAGGTTCTCGTCGTACCGGCCGGGGCGGACCGAGATCACCGCGCCGCTGCGGGCAGCCTGGAGGGCTTCGCCGATCGTGCGGTAGGAGCCGGGCTCCCGCTGCTCCGCGCAGACCGTCAGCACCGGGCGCGACATGCCTGGGGTTCCCTTCGTCGTGGGGCGTTGTTGTTCGGTGGTTCAGGGGTTCGGTGGTTCGGGGGGGGCGGGGGGTCGGGCGGGGTCAGGCCGTGCAGGTGGCGCGGACGGCGCTGGCGGCGTGGTGGGCGAACGTCTCGGTGCTGCCCGACCAGTCCAGGCCGCGGCTGTGCAGCGTCAACGAGATCGGGCCGCGGTAGGAGAACGGGCCCTGGTTCACCCAACTGCCCCGGCTGGCCGTCTGGTTGATGGAGAACGAGCCGATCTGGCCGCCACCGCTCTGCACCGTGTAGAGGCTGGGGTTGCCGCCGACCTGCTTCACGTCGCCGCTGGCCGGGATGTAGACGGACAGGGTGCAGCTGCTGACCTTGTCCACGGTGAAGGTCCAGACCACCGAGTTGCTGTTGTCGTCCTTGTTCGCGTCGCCGGACATCGGCATCGAGGCGTACGTGCCGTTGCAGCCGTCGCCGCTGTAGCCGCCCGAGTTGTTGCGCCAGCCCTTGGTGCCCTGGTCGTACCAGCCGTTGGGCTTGTACTGGCCGCCGCTTGAGCAGTACGGGCCGGCGATCACGGTGACCGGTGCCGGCGGCTTGGCGGCGGCCGGCGGCGGCGCGGGCTGCTGGGCCGCCGGTGGCGGCGCGGCCGGCGGGTTCGCCGGGGGCTGGTTGGGGGCCGGGTTGGCCGCGCCGCCACCACCCGTGCCGCCGGAGGCCGCGCCGCCCGAGGCGGCCGCCGCACCGCCCTGGGAGCGGTCGGTCCCGCCGCCCGGGGCGGGGTTGGCCGCGCCGCCCCCGGGACGGGCGGCCGCACCGGTGCCGCCGGCGCCGTTGGGGACGACGGCGCCGTTGGGAGCCGAGGCCGCCTGGTCGCCCGGCGAGGGTGCGGCCGAACCGTCGGGCAGCGGGACCACCGCACCCGGCTGCCCGTCCGGCGCGGCGCCCCCGCCGGTGCCGCCGTGCTCGTCGAAGCCGGGGACGTAGCCGTTGCCGCCGTCCCCGCCGCCCTGCCCGTAGCCGGGCGGGACGTCGGCCTGGGCGGGCCCGTGCTTGGGGTCGTTGCCGCCGAGCTGGGTGACCACCACGGAGGTGCCGACCAGCACCAGGCCGACGGCGACGGCCGCGGCGATCATCGGCCGGGAGACCCGGCCGGGGCGCGGCCCCGGGTCCGTGGCGCCGTCACCGGCCGGCTCGGCGGACGCGACGGCGGCGAGTGCCACCGCCTCGGGCGCCCCGGGGGCGGTCGAAGCCGCGACGGGGGACGGCAGCGGCGCCGGCCCGATACCCGTCGGCGCCGCAGACTCGGGCTCCGCCTCGGCCTCGGCCTCGGGCTTCGGTCCGGCCTCGGGCTTCGGTCCGGTCCGTGCCCCGCCCGTCGCGGCGCCCGCGGCGCCCGCACCCGCACCGGCACCCGACGGCGCCGGGAGCACCGCCGTCGCGGCGCTCGCGGGCTCCTGCGCCGGCTCCGCCGGCTCCCCGGGGTCCGCCTCGGCCGCCAACGCCCAGTTCACCGCCGGGAGCTGGAAGCCGCCCGCCCTCCGCTCCGGCTCGCCGCGCTGCTCCTCGCCCACCATGCATCCCCTGCGTTCGACGACACTCCTGTGGGGAGCTACGGCCCGCGTGGCCGAACCGGTTCAGCCGGACCGGTTCGGCCGGCCGGCGCGCTTCAGGTCCCGACCGTCCAGACCGGCTCCGCGGCCGCCTCCGGCGGGGACAGCACGAAGGACACGGCCTGCTCCAGCACCGCCGCCGAGGGCTGCGTCCACGGCTCGTCGAGCTGCTCGCGCACGTGGGCGAGCAACTCGGGGTCGGGCGCCAGCCCGTACTCCTCCAGGTAGTACGTCACGGTGTCGGTCCAGATCCACCGGCCGTCGGTGCGGAAGCCCATCGGCACGACGCCGCGCCGCCCCGGGTCGACCACGTCGTCCATCAGCATCGGCGTCAGCAGCACCGTCGCCCCGGCCCGCAGGTACCGGGCGACGGCCTCGCGATCCGCCCCCGCCGCCAGCCGCGGCCGGTCCGGTGCGAACCCGGGCCCGGTCACCGGATCCACCGCGTCGAACACCGCCGCCAGCCGGAACCCGCCGTTCACCGTCTCGCCCATCCCCGTACTCCTCCTGCCGATCACCACAGCCCTACGTTCCGTCCGACGGCCGACCGGCGGCCCGGGGTTCACCGGGGCACGCGCGGGGCGCTTCCCGTCCTCGCCACCGACCTGCGGCCGCTCGCCGTCGAGGCACTCGACCGCGTGGTCGCCGGGGGGTCCGAGCTCGCCGAGCTCTGGGACGAGGCGCCCGACGGCACGAAGTGGCGCCAGGCCGTCAGGCGCCCGCGCGCCGTGCTCGCACCCGATCCCGAGCCGCAGGACGCGCTGTTCGACCTCTAGGAACGGTCGACCGTCAGGCGGCGCCCAGGTCCAGGGCGTAGCGGGAGGGGTCGGCGGGGCGGACGCGGTCGGCGGGGGCGACGGCGTCGCGGCGGGCGAGCCAGGTGCGCAGCCGGTCCGGGCCCGGGCGGACGCCGCCGATCTCGTGGAGCAGCACCCGGGCCGGACGGCCCTCCTCCGGGGCGGCCGGCTCGACCTCGACCACCTCGAACTCCGTGCCCGGGGCGAAGATCACCGTCGGCTGGTCGCCCGGACCGCCGAAGGCCGAGCTGCGGCGGCCGCTGACGGACCAGATGGCGAACTCGATCCCGATGTCCTCCCCCAGATCCGCTCCGGGCGCCGCCAGGCCGGTCACCGGGGCCCGCTCGGTCAGCACCGCGCCCGGGGCGTACGCGGCGAGGTCGCAGTCCTGCGCCGGGCCCGCGACCAGCACGCCGCCGTAGTGGCTGGGCAGCCGCCGCAGGCCCGCGGCCAGGCAGCGCAGGTACGGGCCGTAGGGGCCGGGCGCGCCGGACCGGGCCGCCGCGAGGAGTTCGGCGCGCGGGGCCAGCGGGCCGCAGTCGCCGTGCTGCAGCAGGACGGCGACCAGTTCGGGGCCCTGCTCGCCCTCCTCCGCCCGGGCGCGCAGGGCGGGCAGCCGAGAGGCGACGTCCTCGGCCCGCCGCGCCAGGCGCTGGTAGGCGGGGCCGAGTCGGGCGGCCAGGGCCGCGCCGTCCTCGGCGGGGGTGGCGGGGTCCGCCGCCGTCACGGGCGGGTGCGTCACGGGCGGGGGCGTCACGGGCGCCACCGGTGTCACGGGTTCGGGAACCGGGTCGGGCTCGGGCTCGGGGACCGGCTCGGGCTCGGGAGCCGGGTCGGGCTCGGGCTCGGGGACCGGGCCTGCCTCGGGGGTCGGGGCTTCGGGGGCCGCCTCGGGCTCCTCGCCGATCGCCTCAGGGAGCAATATTGTTCCTTCGCTGGTTTCCCCCGAGGTCTCCGCCACGAAGGCCCCGCCCGAGGTCGACACCCTGGCAGCGGGCGCCGGCACCGTCACCGGTTCGGGATCGGGATCGGGCACGGCCACGGGCGCAGGCACCGGCTCCGGCTCCGGCTCCGGCTCCGGCTCCACCGCAGCCTCGACCTCGACCTCGGCCCGGGGCCACGGCTCCACCACCGCACCCGCCGCCACCGACTCCGCCCCGATCCAGTCCAGCCCGTACAGCCGCGCGCAGAACCGCCCCACCGCCGCCGACTCCACGTCCAGCATCCCCGCCACCGCGAGCGCGAGCCGCGCCGCCCCGGTCGGGAGCGAGCCCAGCAGCGCACCGAGGTGGTCCCAGACCGTCTCCGGCACCGGCCGGCCCGGCGTGCCGACGACCAGCACCGGCCGCGCCGGGTCCGGCCGGCGCAGCCGGGGTCCGCGGTCCGCGGCGGCGGCCGGGCGCAGCCACAGTCCGGCCGCCACCGCCTCCAGCTCCCAGCCGGGGAAGGCCGGGTAGCGGGCCGTCCCGGGGGCCGGGGGCAGGTCGGGTCGGGTGCGCCAGCCGACGGCGGTGACGGTGCGTTCGCTCGGGCGGGCGACCAGCTCGGTGAGGTACGGTTCCCAGCCCTCGCCGCCGTCCGCCGCCACGTGGACGGTCCGCACGTCGGGCCCGGCGGCCCCCGCCGCACTCACCGGCACGCCGATCGCCGCCCGCACCTCCTGTCCGAGCGAGGCCGCCAACACCGCCGCCAGTTCGATGAGTTCGACCGGTGCGGCCCACGGCGCGCTCAGCACGAGGTGGTCCGCCCGTCCGGCCGTCTCCTGCAGCAGCACCGCCGCGTTGGCCAGTTGGGCGCCGCTGGGCAGCGGTCCGGCCGGCTCGCCGATGATCAGCAGCAGCCCGTCCCGCGGTGCGGCGGCCCGCTCCAGTACGGCGGGCAGGGCGGGCCCCACCGGCGCCTCGGTGACCCAGAACACCCCGCCGGCCAGCGGGGTGATGGTCGCGGCGGCGGGCCAGCGGCTGCCGAGCGGTTCCGCTCCCCCGCCGGGCCGGCAGCGCCACCACGTCCCGTTCACGGCCGGCAGGGTGCCGTCCGGCTCGACGCTGACCACCGCGTCCGGCGCGACGACCGTCAACCCGCAGCGCCTGGCGAGCAGTTCGGCGGGCCGACGGCCGTCCGGGCCGAGCGCCGCCAGCCCGGAGGCGGCCAGCACCAGCACGTCGGCGTCGCGTTCGCGCGCGGCCCGGGCGAGTTCGTCCAGCGAGGCCAGCAGCACGGGCGCCGCGTCCTCGGCGGCGGCGAGGAGCAGCAGGGCCCGCGGCTCGGCGCGTACCGGCGCCAGTGCCTCGGCCAGTCCGTGCGCCTCCGCGCCGGGCGGTGCGATCACGTAGTGCGGGCCGAGCGCCCGCAGCGTCGAGGCGCCCATCACTCCTCCTCCGCCAGCTGCCCGGTCTGCACCTGTACGGTCCGCCGCCGGGTGATGTACAGGCCGCGGCCGGCCGGGAACTGGCGGGGCTTGAGGTTGCCGAACAGGTAGCCCTCGGAGGGCGGGCAGGACATCAGCAGGGTGGGCGAGTTGACCTCCTGGAGCTTGCGGATCAGCGGGTCGCCCAGCGACCGCCCGATGCCGTTGGCGCCGCGCGCGACGACCACGTGGAGGCCGATCTCGGTGCCCTGGGCGAGGTCCTCCAGCAGCACGTTGAAGGGGTGGCCGCCGCTGCCCGAGCCGACCAGGTCGTAGTCGTCGACGAGGATGAACAGCTCGGGGCCGGTCCACCAGTCGCGCAGCCTGAGCCGGGCGGGGGTGATGTCGGCGGGCGGGACGCGGTTCTTCATCGCCCGGGACGCGCCGTCCACGATCTGGCGGAGCTTGTCGACGGCCACCGCGTAGCCGAGCCGGTACTCCTCCGGCACCGCGTCGTACAGGCCGCGCCGGTAGTCGACCAGCATGATCCTGGCCTCGGCCGGGGTGTAGGCGGTGGTGATGGCCTTGATCATCAGCCGCAGCAGGTTGGTCTTGCCGGATTCGCTGTCGCCGACCACCAGCAGGTGCGGGTTCTCCTCGAAGTCGTGCCACAGCGGCGAGACCTCGGTCTCCTCCAGGCCGATCGGCACCCGCAGCCGGCCCTCGGGGGCGGGCAGCCGCTCGGCGTCCAGGACGAGCGGCAGCATCCGCACCTCGGGGGCGCGCGGCCCGGTCCAGTGCGCGGCGACGGCGTCGACCAGGTCGGCGACGCCCTCGCCGAGGTCGTCGGTGTTCCCGGAGCCGTCGATCCTGGGCAGTGCGGAGAGGAAGTGCAGCTGCTCGTCGGTGAGGCCGCGGCCGGGCAGCTTGGGCACCTTGGCGGCGGCCCGCATGTTGATCATCGAGTCGACGGAGTCGCCGAGCCGCAGCTCGAAGCGGGTCTGCAGCTGGTCGCGCAGGCCGCCGGTGATCTCGCCCCAGCGGGTGGTGCCGACGACCAGGTGGACGCCGTAGTTGAGGCCGCGCTGGGACATCAGGGTGAGCGGCTGGACGAGGTCGTTGAACTCCTGGCGCAGGGTGTTCCAGCCGTCGACCACCAGGAAGACGTCGCCGTGCGTCTCGTCGGGCAGCTCGCCCGCGGCCCGGCGGCGGCGGAAGGACGCGACGGAGTCGATGCCGAGCTCGGCGAAGTACTTCTCCCGGCGGGTGATGATCCCGTTGACCTCGGCCACGGTCCGCAGCACCCGCTCGCCGTCGTGCCGGCCGGTGACTCCGCCGACGTGCGGCAGGCCGCGCAGCGCGGAGAGCGTGCCGCCGCCGAAGTCCAGGCAGTAGAACTGGACCTCGCGCGGGGTGTGGGTGAGCGCGAGCCCGGTGATCAGGGTGCGCAGCAGGGTGCTCTTGCCGCTCTGCGGGGCGCCGGCGATGCCGACGTGGCCGCCGGCGCCGGAGAGGTCGGCGGTGAGCAGGTCGCGCAGCTGGTGGAAGGGGCGGTCGACCACGCCGACCGGCAGGCCGAGGGTGCCGTGCCGGGCCCGGTCCTCGGTGGTGAGGCCGCGCTCGGGGTGCGGTACGAGCGGCGGCAGCAGCTCGTCGAGGGTGGGCGGGACGTCCAGCGGCGGCAGCCAGACCCGGTGGGCGGGCGGCCCGGCGTCGCGGAGCCGGCCGGACGCGATCTCCAGCAGCGAGCCGGCCGAGACCTGCTCCTCCTCGGTCTCGGCCGCCGCCACCGGCAGCTGCCGGGGCATCACGTACTCGGTGCCGTACGCGACGACCTGCCCGGCGATGGCGGCCTGCTGGGCGGCACGGCGCTTGGGACGGTACGGGCCGGAGACGTACGCGGCCTTGAACCGGGTGAGGGTGGAGATGTCGCTGCGCAGGAAGCCGTTGCCGGGCTGGGAGGGCAGCTGGTAGGCGTCCGGGACGCCGAGCACGCCGCGGCTCTCCATCGCCGAGAAGGTGCGCAGGCCGATCCGGTAGGACAGGTGGGACTCCAGGGCGCTCATCCGGCCCTCGTCGAGCCGCTGCGAGGCCAGCAGCAGGTGCACGCCGAGCGAGCGGCCGAGCCGGCCGATCATCACGAACAGCTCCATGAAGTCCCGGTGCGCGGACAGCAGTTCGCTGAACTCGTCGACCACCACGAACAGCGTGGGCAGCGGCCGCAGCGCGGTGCCGGCGGCGCGCGCGGTCTCGTAGTCCAGCAGCGAGGCGTACCCGGCCTCGCGCAGCACCTCCTGGCGGCGGACGAGTTCGCCGTGCAGGGCGTCGCGCATCCGGTCGACCAGGGCGGCCTCGTCGGCGAGGTTGGTGATCACGGCGGAGGTGTGCGGCAGGGTGTCCAGGCCGAGGAAGGTCGCACCACCCTTGAAGTCGACCAGGACGAAGTTGAGCACCTCGGAGGAGTGGGTGACGGCGAGCGCCAGCACCAGGGTGCGCAGCAGCTCGGACTTGCCGGAGCCGGTGGCGCCGATCAGCATGCCGTGCGGGCCCATGCCGCCCTGGGCGGACTCCTTGAGGTCCAGGTCGACGGGCCGGCCGTCCGGGCCGAGGCCGAGCGGGACGCGCAGCCGCTGCGGGATGCCGCGCTGCGCCCAGAGGGCCTCGACGTCGTGGGCGTGCAGGTCGGGGATGCCGAGCAGGGCGGTGAGGTCGAAGTCGGTGGCGAGCGGTTCGGCGGCGTCGACGCCGTCGGCGATCCGGTAGCGGGCGAGCCGGGCGGCGAGGCGGGTCGCCGCGGGCAGGGGGAGCCCGTCGGGGCGGCCGAGGTCGGTGACGACGTCCTTGCGGTTGCGGTCGGCGCCGACCATGGTGAGCCGGCCGTCCTCGATCCGCAGCCGCAGGGTGGTGCGGGCCGGGCGCCACTCCAGGGAGTCGGCGAGGTCGATCAGGACGGCGTTGCGGTAACCGGCCAGCGCGGCGCGGCTGCCGGAGTGGGCGCCGGGGCCGTCCAGGACCAGGACGGTGAACGGCTCGTCCCGGGCCGGTACGGCGTCCGGTTCGAAGCCGGGACGGCCGGTGAACTCCTCGCCGAGCAGCTGCTCGACCTCGCCGAGGCTGCCGGCGACCAGCCGGACCGGGCCCGCGCCGTCGGTGTCGGTCGGGTGCAGGGCGTGCGGCAGCCACTTGGCCCACTCCCACTCGGCCCGCCGCTCGGGGTCGGTGACGACGGCGATGCACAGCTCGTCCGGGCCGTGCACCACGGCGAGCTGGGCCAGCACCGCCCGCACCAGCGAGCGGGCGGCCTCGGGGTCGTCGGAGCGCAGCAGCAGGTGGGCGAAACCGCGCAGGTGGATCGCCATCGGCTGGTCGGCGAGCGTGCCGTAGGCGTGGATGAAGCGGCGCAGCGCGTGGGCGCAGAGCGGCTCCAGGTCCTCCACCGGCTTGGTGGCCAGCGGCGCGAGCGGGGTCGCCAGGCGTTGGGCGCCGAGCGCGATCCGGACGTCGCTGAAGTCGGGGTGGGCGGCCCGTCGCTCCCACAGCCGGGTGGTGCCGACCAGCGAGCCCAGTTCGGTCGGTGCCGGGTGCCGCCAGGCCAGGGCCTTGCGCTGGGCGTCGATCGAG
Organism: Kitasatospora sp. NPDC054768; assembly: GCF_053612025.1. NCBI lineage: Bacteria > Bacillati > Actinomycetota > Actinomycetes > Kitasatosporales > Streptomycetaceae > Kitasatospora > Kitasatospora sp. NPDC054768. Next base: position 41,399 of record NZ_JBSHBN010000011.1, on the reverse strand, counting down.
CGGCGCACCTGACGGCGCATCTGGGAGAGGTAGCGCAGGTAGTCGCGGCGCTCGGCGCGCAGCTGCTGCTTGCGGTCGCTGGAGCCGCGGATCAGCTGGGTGACCAGCATCCCGACGGCGGACAGCGCCATCATGCCCATCGCGACGTAGCTGAGCATGCCGCCGCTGCCCTCGCCGCCGCCCGGGTGCAGGAACATGAACACCATCGACAGCGAGCCGAGCGCCATCGGCGCCATGCTGATCACGCTGGCCATGCCGCTCTGCTTCTCCGGCAGGCCCGGCGGTTCCTGGAGCTGGATCTCGCCGTCCGGCATCTCGGGCCCCGGACGCCGGGGCGTCCGGTTGATCAGCTCCACGCTCACTCAGGGCTCCTTCTCACCACGGCCGTTCCCTCTGGGTGACGGACGGCGCGGCACCGGAGGTTCAGCGGTGCGGGGTCCGACCGCGGCACACCGGTTGAACGCAGCACGCCGGGCAGGCCGTTCATCCGGGCGGAGAGGCGGACCACCGCCCAGCGAACCGGAGGACCGGCGTGAGCAGCAGTGTCGTGGCAGGACTGTGCCGATTGAGGTTCCATGCGCCGGGGACGGCCTTCGAGCTGGCCGTCCCCGCCGATGTGCCCCTGGCCGACCTGCTGCCCGCCGTCCTCGGGCACGCCGGGCCCGGGCTCGCCGAGGAGGGCCTGGAGCACGGCGGCTGGGTGCTCCAGCGGCTCGGCGAGGATCCGCTGGACGAGGAGCGCACCGCCGAGGCGCTCGGCCTGCACGACGGCGACGCCCTGTACCTGCGGGCCCGCCACGAGGCCCTGCCGGAGGTGCACTTCGACGATCTGGTGGACGGCGTCGCCACCGGCATGAACGAGCGCGGCGACACCTGGCGCCCGGCCCTCACCCGGGTCCTCTCCCTGGCCCTGGCGCTGACGGCGCTGGCGGCCGGCTGGGTGCTGCTCGCCCTGTCCGGCCCGGCGGCCCCGCGCGAGGCCGCCGCCGCGGCGGTCGCCGTCCTGCTGCTGCTCGGCGCGGCCAGCGCCTCCCGGGCGATGGCCGACGCGGGCGCGGGCGCCGCGCTGGGCGCCGCCGCCGTCCCGTACCTGGCGCTCGCCGCGCTGCTGCTGCCGAACGGGCCGGGCGGGTCCGGCGGGTCCGGTGGGGGCGAGCTGCTCGGTGCCCGGATCCTGGCGGCCTCCTCGGCCGGGGCCGGGGCGGCGGTGCTGGCCCTGGCGGCGGTGGGGGCGGCGGCGCCGCTGTTCCTCGGGGTGGCGCTGGTCGCGCTGCTCGGGGTGCTGTCGGGGGTGCTGGTGCTGGCCGGGATGACGCTCGCCCAGCTGGTGGCGGTGGTCGGGGTGGTGGCCGTGCTGGTCGGCGCCTTCGTGCCCTCGCTGGCGTTCCGGCTGTCCGGGCTGCGGCTGCCGATGCTGCCGCGCAACGCGGACGAGCTCCAGGAGAACATCGAGCCGGTCCCGGCCGCCGCCGTGCTGCCCCGCGCCCTGGTCGCCGACGACTACCTGATGGCCCTGCACACCGCGATCGGCGCCGTCTGCGCCGTCTGCCTGACCGTGCTGCCCTTCGCCGACGGCTGGGCCGGCCCGGCCGAGGCCGGCGCGCTGAGCCTGCTGCTCCTGCTGCACGGACGGGCCGTCGGCAGCATCCGCCAGCGCCTGGCCGTCCTGCTGCCCGGCGTCCTCGGCGGCCTGGTGCTGCTCACCCGCGCCGCCGCCGGCGCCTCCACCACCGACCGGCTGCTCCTGCTCGCGGTCCTGCTGACGCTGACGGCCGCCCTCCTCGTCGCCGCCTGGACCGTGCCCGGCCGCCGTCTGCTGCCCTACTGGGGCCGCCTCGCGGACGTCCTGCACACCCTGTGCGCGCTGGCCCTGCTGCCGCTGGCCCTCCAGGCCTGCGGGGTCTACCACACCCTGCGCGGCCTGGCCGGCTGAGCCGGGCGGGGATCCGCGGGCCCGTCACCGTCCCCCGGTGGCGGGCCCTTCCGCTGCCCGCCCCGGTACGGGCCGGGTCAGTCGAACGGGCGGAGCGGGCCGCCCCGGTCGCCGGCCCGCTCCCGGGCGTCGAGGGCCGCCCACAGGGAGCCGGGCTCCAGCCTCATCGCGGCCGGGGCTCCCGGGTTGACGACGATCCCGAGGCCGGGGGGCAGCCGTTCCAGCAGCGTGCCGGGGCCGACCACCGCGTGCCCGGGGCTTCCCGCGGCCTCCAGCCAGGAGCGCGCGGAGAACACGACCACGGCCGGTTCGCCGTCCGGGAGTCCGAAGCCGCCGACGGTGCCGAACTCGTCCAGCAGTACGGCGACCCGGGCCGAGGCGAGCGCGCGGTAGACGTCGTCGCCCGGCCCGTACCCGGTCGCGGCCAGCTGGACGGCGGCGTCGACCGGGTCGGTCGGTGCGGGCCACTCGCGCGCCAGCGGCGACGGGCGGTACTCCGCGTTCGGCGCGAACTCCTCGACGGAACCGTCCTCGCCGGCACGCCACCGGCCGATCACCGCCCAGTCCGGTGGCTGCCCCTCGCCCTGCCAGTTCGGGTCGACCAGCCCGATCCACTGCCCCGGCGCGGCCCGCGCGGCGGCCAGGATGCGCTCGGGCACCGGCGCCGTGTCGGGTGGCGGCGTGGCGGCCGTCGGTTCGTCGTGGCCCTGTCCGGGAGCGGTCATCGCGGTCCTCGCTGTCTGGTGGCTGTCAGTCGTCGGTCAGGCCGTAGTCGGGGTTCGGGGCGAACTGCTCCGCCGTTTCGTCCCCCATCGGCTCGAAGTCCTCGTCGGCGTCGTCGTCCGGCGGCTCCACCCTGCCGTAGACGATCCACTGGCTCTCCGGGGGCACGTCCGCCTCCCCGCCGTCCAGGGCCCCCTGCTGCAGGGGGTGGTCCGGGGGGATGATCCGGACCGGCCGCCAGCGCAGTCCGGCGCCGAGCAGGATCTCGTTCTCGGCCGGGCTGTGCGAGACCTCCCGGAGGAACGCCCCCGGTGTCCGGTCGGGCAGCATCAGGTACAGCCGGATGAGCCGTTGGCCGAAGGCCCCGTGCAGCCGGCTGCCCGCCGAGACCGAGACGTACGTGGGCTCGGTGACGACCTGCCCGACCTCCAGGACGCCCGGGTGCAGCCCGGGTCCGACGTACGGCGCTCCCCTGCTCACCACGAGGTCCCCCGTCACCGGGCTCTGCTCGATGGAACTGTCCAGGTTCCCGATGACCTCCCGCACCGGGCCCGGGGGCAGGGCGGTGTGGTCCCGGCCCGCCATGGTCAGCTGCCACCGGATCTGCTTGACCTCGTAGTACGAGAACTGCTCGGCGACCTCGCCGTCCCCGGTCTCGCTCGGGGCCGTGTAGAACTCCAGCGCCCCGCGTTCCTCGTCGCTCAGCCCGCGGACGAGCTCCGCCATGGGTTCGAGCCCCTGCCGGTCGTAGTAGGCGTCGCGGCCGAGCCTCTGCTGGTCGGTCCCGAAGAGCTCCAGCTGCGCGAGGCGCTCCCGGAACGCCCGCGGCATCGCGTCGAACTCGGCCGTGCTCATGGTCCAGCCCCCGTCGCGCCAGAACAGGTCGGCGGCCCGGGTGCCGTCGATGCCCGCCAGGGCCCAGCCGGACGGGTCGGCCCAGACCTCCGGGTCGTGCTCCGGGAGCTGGTGGTGCCAGCCTCCCGGCGGCGCCGCGCTGTTGTCGGAGTCGGACCCCACCGAGGAGTCGTCGCCGTTCACGATGCTCAGCCCGCCCAGGCCGTTCAGGACGCTTTCGATGTCGTCGGCCGTGTGGTCGCCGACGTGCCCGCCCGGGTTCCCGTCCGCTTCCGCGGCGGGCTCCGTCAAGCCCATCGCCGCGGTCTGCTCCGGGGTCCGGTGGTCCGGCCGGTAGGCCTCGTTCGGGACGAACTCGACCGCTTCCGCGTACCGGCCGCTCGCGTGGTCCAGTTCGATGCCGCGCACCAGTTCGACGCCGACGATGTACCGGCCGTCGATGCCCCCGGGGAACGCGACCTCCTGTTCCTCCTCCGAGAGGCCCGGACGGTTCAGGGTCTCCCGGACGTCGATGCCTCCCGGTGCGTCGATCACGTAGCGGTGCCAGGTCCCCCAGTCGACGTGCTGGGCCGTGCGGGAGCGCGTCGTGCTCACCAGGGCCGACGCCTCGTTGCTCCCCACGTAGTCCTGGAGGTCGGGGTAGCGGTCCTCCTGCCTCGGCCGCATTCCGCCCTCGAAGACCTCGGGGTAGTCGACCATGTCGGAGCGGCTCCGCTCCCACCGGTAGAGGTGGCCGGAGTCGTACCGCCACATCAGGGGCACGGACTGGGCCTCCCGCAGCGCGTCCAGGTCGACGTACCGGCTCGTCGCGACCGGGTTCGGGGGTTCCTGCGCGGCGGCGTGCGGGACGTCGTCCCTCGGCACCAGCGGGACCTCGGGCGCGCCGAACTCGGTGTCCAGGTAGGCGTTCCGCTCGTCGAGGGCGACGTCCAGCGGGCGCAGGTCGGGCCCGTGGTGGTGGTCCTCCGGCGCGCGGTACCGCTCGACCAGCCGGCCCTCCCCGTCGTAGGTGTCCACCCGGCCGTCGGCGAGGTAGCGGGTCTCCCCGCCGCCCGGGAAGCGGTGGAACTCCGTCCCGTCCGGGTGGCGGTGGATCTGCGTCCCGTCGGCGAGGTAGTGGACCTCGCGGTCCGCCAGGTAGTGGACCTCCCGGTCCTGGAGGAAGTGGATCTCCCGGTCCGCGAAGCGCTGGATCTCCGTTCCGTCCGTGAGGTGGTGGACCTCGCGGTCCGCCAGGTAGTGGACCTCCCGGTCCGGGAGGAAGTGGACCTCCTCCCCGGTGGCGTAGCGGTGGATCTCCACACCGTTCTCGTGGCGGACCTCGGGGCCGGACCGCGAGGAGCCCTCGCCGTTCCCCGTGTTGTCCAGCGCGCGTCGTACCGGCGCCGACCGTTCGAGCCGGCCGGCCGCCGGGGCGTGCGACGGGGGCGTACCGTCCGGGGCGGCGCCGGCCGGGTCCGGGTGGAACGTCCGGAACAGCCCGGTCGACCCGTCCGGGCCCGGTTTGACGTACACGCTCGCGGTCGACGGACCGTCGGGGCCGGCCGGCCTGCCGCTGACGCCGGTACGGCCGGTCGGCGCGTGGACCGGCAGTCCGGTCTGCCGGGCGACGGCCTGGGCGTGCTCGGCGGACTCACAGCTGAGCAGCGTGATCGAGGCCGGGCCGCGGCTCGGGCCGCCGTCCGGGTCGCCGTCCGCGTCGGCGTTCACGTTCCGGTGCGCGTCGGCCGCCTTCAGCGCGAGGTCGGCGAGCCGGCGCTTGAGCAGGGCGCCGACCTCGGTGCCGGTGACCCCGTGGGCCTTGGTGCCGTCGGTCAGCGGGAGGTCGAATCCCTCCGAACGGCCGTGCGCGGCGAAGAAGTAGGTGTGCTTCCCGTCCCACGGCACCTGCTGCGGCACTCCGGTCGCGAAGCCGTCGGTGGAGCGCGGCACGAAGCTCGTGACCTCGCTCAGCCCGGGGTACAGCGTCGACCGCTTCGCCCAGTCGGCCTCGTCGAAGAGCGCCTGCCCGGTCTCCCGGCCGGTGGCGTCGGTGATGGTGTGGGTGAGCAGCAGCTCGTCGGGGACGGTCCGTCCGTCCGCCAGGCGCACACCGCCGGAGGCCGGCCCGGTCTCCTCGGTGAGGTCCGTGGCGGGCTCGTCGCCGGTGCGCCGGGGCGGCGGCACGGCGGCCGTGTTGTCCGTCTCGTCGGACGCCGACTCGCGGGCCCTGAGGCGGACGTACGTGACGCCGTCCTCCGTCCGCGTCAGCGTGCGCTCGGTGACCCGCATCCGGGCCCCGGGCAGGAAGAGGACCTCTTCCTCCTCCATGTGCGAGGAGAACGGCGCGATGTCGCGGCCGTTGAGGCCGGTCGCCTCCAGCTCCAGCAGGACCCGGTACTCGTCCTGGCCGTCGTACTTCTTCATGAAGCCCAACGAGGTGCTCTCGTTGGTGCTGAAGCTCGCGAACGTCCGGTGCAGGATGACGTCGCCGCCGTACTCGGGCCCGGCGGGCCGGCCGGTCGGCCGCATCGGGTCCTCCAGGGTGCCGTCGCCGCGGAACAGCGTCCCCCTCGCCGCGGGCAGCAGCCGCAGCGCGTCCGCCAGCAGATGGCTGTGCAGCTGCATCTCCCGCTGGATGCCCGCCAGTTGCTCGGCGGTCAGGGAGTCGGCGAGACTCCACGGTTCGGTCCTCGCCCGCATGCCCTCGTGCAGCTCGGGGATCCCGGTGATCGAGCCGGGCAGCGCGGTGCCCGGGTCCCGGTAGTGCTTGGCGATCAGCGCCGCGATCTTCCCGCGGAGCGCGGGGACGGCGTCGGGGCCCGGGTTCTTGAGCAGCACGTTGATCAGCGAGTAGGCCGGGCCGGTGTAGGTGTACAGCGCCACGAAGTGCGCGGGGCCCAGCAGGTCGGTCACGTCCGTCGCCCTCGCGACGCCGTTGCGGGCCATCCACTGCAGGTACGGGGGCGCCCCGAGTCCCTCGTCCGGGTTGGTCTCGGTCAGCGACTCCCAGCGCCGCCGCGTCTCCTCCAGGACCGTGTCGTTCACCTCCTTCGAGGTGAGGGCCCACTCCAGGTAGGTGCGCTCGTGCGGCAGTCCGGCCGTCAGCTCCGCCGGTGCCGGGTGCTCGAAGGCCGGCCTGACCGGCCCGTCCCAGCCCTCCACCGGCGGGCGCAGCTCCGCCGGCGGGACCCCGGGCACGTTCCGGTACAGCTCGGCACCGTCGGTGTACCGGTGGCCGGGGAAGGCGCCGGCGAGCCGCATGCCCGCCACCACCTCGTGCAGCGAGTGCTCCCCGCCCGTCAGCAGCCAGCCGTACAGCGCCCGGGCGAACAGGTCGTGGTCGCCCTGCCCGAGGAGCCGGTACGCCTGCATGGCCTCGGCCGCGACCCGGGAGGCCGCGCCGTCCGCCGTCCTGATCCCCAGCTCCCGCAGGTCCGCCTGCCGGACGGCGTCGGCCCGCAGGGCCCCGGAATCGTCGAGCCGGAACCGCTCGTCCCGGGCCAGCCGGTGGAACTCCCGCATCACCTCGTGCAGGCTCCCGCCGCTGACGAGGTGGTCGGTGCCCTCCGCCCCGGTGGCCTCGGCGATCCGGCGCAGCGCCGCACGGGCCCGGTCGACCACCCGGGGGTCGCCCGCCGTCCACGCTCCGAGCTCCCGGTCGAAGGCCTCCGTGTGGTGCCGGTACCGCGGTTCGTCGAAGACCGTGTGCCGTACGACCGCTGCCGTGGGCGGCGGCTGGGCACCGGGGAGGACGACGGGCGGGGAGCCGTCGCCGGGGTGGAGCTGCTGGTCGAGCGGCGTGTCGGTGTCGAGCGGCGTGTCGACGCCGAACTTCACCGCTCCGTCGATCCCGCCGTGGACGTCGCCCCGGTCGGCCTCCGGGTACGCCGCCCTGCCGTCGTCGTTCAGGTAGGCACCGAGGTCCACGGTCCCGTCCTGGGCGATGCGCTGCCAGTTGCCGCCGCGGACGATCACCGGACGGCCGTGCGCGTCCATCCCGACGCCGGACGTGACCACCAGGTGGCCCCGGCCGCCGCCCGCCGCGCCGGCCGCGGGAGCCGGCGGGACGAACCAGACCTGGCCGTCGGCGGCGTAGGCCACGGCCTTGGGCAGCCGGGCCCACACGTGCTCCATGACCTCGCGCACGTACTCGCGGTCCGGCCGGACGTTGAGGTCGCAGGCGACGAAGCGCACCGGCTTCTCGCCGTCCCAGCCGTCCTCCTCGTAGAGCTTGAGCAGCCCGCCCGCGACATCCGCCGGGGCGACCACGACATGGCCCATCACGGGCACGCCGTCGGCGGTGTGCATGGCCAGGGTGAGGTAGTCGTTCGCGTGCGGGAGGTTCGGGAAGACCGACTCGGTGAGCGTCCGCCAGTCGGCGTGCCGGTCGCCGACCCAGTACAGCGCCTGGGACTCCAGCACGGTCAGCTCGGGGGCGGGTTCGTACCCGGGGTCGCGCCAGCGCTGCTCGACCTCGGTGACGGCCACCGCGCGGCCGGGGCGCTTGAGCTTGTCGACCACGTCGACCAGGGTCCTCAGGTCACCCGCGTCGACCTCGCCGCCGCCGTCGCCCTTCAGCGTCCGGACGTAGTCGACCAGGTCCGCCCTGGTCACCTGCCGGTCGGCCGGCAGATGCAGGGCCTCGCGGACGAGGTCGGCGGTGCGGCGCAGCCTGGTGAGGTGCGCCAGGGTGATCCGCTCGGTGCCCTGCTGCAGTTCCTGGGCGAGCTTGGCGGTGCGCCAGGCGTTCATGCTCGCCTCGCGGCGGGCCGCCTCCCCCGCGACCAGGTCGGTGACCCGGCCGGCGAGCGGGCGCCCGTGGTCCGCTCCGATGTACTCGGCCAGTGGCCACAGGTCGTCGTGGGTGCGCAGCCCGGGGACGTTGGCGAGCCCGGCCAGGGCCTCGTGCAGCCGCTGGTCCGCGTCGCTCGCCTTCGGGAACGGCGAGGGCGTGGTCCGCTCGGTGGCCTCGATCTGCACGTACGGCTCCCGCAGAGAGGACTGGAGGAGTTGCCGCCCGCCGAGGTCGAAGGTGCTGCCCGGCCGGATCAGGACCTCGGCCTCGCCCTGCTTGTCCGAGAACGGCTGGATGTCGAAGGCGCTGCCGCCGCCGCGCACGGAGAAGTGCAGTAGGGCGCGGTAGGTGAGCGGGAGTTCCGTGCGGGTCTGCATGAACATCATCGCGGTCTGACGGTCCATGCTGGTGCTCACGAAGTCGGGGTTGCGGAAGGTCTCTCCCCCGTAGGAGGGCGACAGCCGCCTGCCGACCGGTCCCGGCAGGCCCAGGACCCGGTCGCCGCGCCAGAGCTCGCCGGAGTACGGGGGGAGCTTGGCGAGCGACTCGGAGATCAGTTCCGCGTGTGCGATCAGCTCCCGCTCGATCTGCGGGAGCCGCTCCTTCACGGCGCTCTTCAGGGCCTTCCAGTCGTCGGCGGTGCGGTTGCGGGGCAGCTTGGTGAGCAGTGGTGCGAGCACCTGGTCGTGCTTGAGGATCGACGGCAGGCGGGCCGGGTCCGGTGTGCGCAGCAGCCCCGTGATCTGGACCTCCAGGGCCCGCTGCCGGGTGAGCGGACCGAACCTCAGGGCCACGTTGATCAGCGCGTAGGCGGGGCCGGTGTAGACGGCCAGCGCGTCGAAGTGCGCGGGGGTCAGCCGGTCGAGCACCTCCCGCGCGCTCAGCGGGTTGCGGCCCAGCCACTCGGCCACGACCCGCGAGGCCCGGGTCGGGTCGTTCGCGGCCACCGTGAACCCGTCGCGGTTGCGCTGCGCGTTCTCCACCACGTCGTCCCGCCAGCCGCCGTCGGCGCGCGGCTTGTGGAGCAGGTCGTGGTAGGCCGCCTCGTGGGGCAGCATGCCGTTCTCGCCCAGCAGCGCGCGCACCTGCTGCTGCGGGATGCCCGGGATGTGCTGGTACAGCGTCGAGACGTCGTCCAGCGCGTTCGGCGGGAGCGGGGGCAGTTCGTCCAGCAGCTGCGCGCCCTTGAGGATCTCGTACAGCGAGTGGTCGCCCAGCGGCAGCATCCAGCCGGTGAGGGCCAGCAGCATGTCCTGCGGTGCGCTGTCCACGACCTTGAGCAGTCGGAAGGCGTTCAGCATCTTCGCCGTGGTGGCCGAGATGCCGGTGCTGAGCGGCATGCCCTTGTCGCGGTGGGCCTCGCCGTACCAGGCGGACTTCTCGTTGAGCATGTAGTGCGCCCGGCCGGGCTTCCACGTCAGCGCCTCCCCGTCGCCGACGCCCTGCTGGTACGCCAGTTCCCGGGGGCTCAGCGGCATGCCGCGGTCCTGGAGGCCCTGCGCCGTCAGGTCGTTCGGCGGCACCGGCTCACGGGCCTGGCGGGCCTTCAGGCTGGCCAGGTACTCGGCACCGGCCTTGAGCGGTTCCGCGCCCTGCTTGATGACGGTGCCGGTGCCGAAGTGGTCCTTGGCGAACATGGTGTTGAGGCCGGGCAGGATCTCCAGCACGGAGCGGGTCCCGCTCCGGAGGAAGTCCTGCTGGGCCGCCAGCTCGCGCAGGTCCAGCCCCATCGCCTCGGCCGTCGCCGTGGGGTCGGGGGACTCCAGCATCCGCTGGAGCACCTGCTTGAGGCCGAACGGGGAGTCCTTGACGTAGGCCGCGTTGTAGAACGCGGTCAGCAGTTCCCGGGTGTTGCCGGTCCGCATCATGGTGCGGAACTCCGCCAGGCCGAGCTGCTCGCCGACCTGGCCGGCGGAGCCCTCCTCCGGCTTCCTGTCGGTGTTGAGGAAGACCTGGTAGAGCTCCCCCTCCGGGGTCTCGGGGTGGGCGGCCCGCAGGGCGTCGTAGAGCCGCTGAACGGCGTTGCGGGCCGCGGCCTGCGCCTGGGGGTGCGCGAAGGCGTAGGCACCCAGCCGCGCCTCGAACTCCTCGGCGCGCCGCCGGTGTTCCGGGGTCGCGTGGAGCGCCTGCTTGGGGACGCCGAGGGGCTGGAGGTCCCGCTGGTCGACGACCGGGTGCTGCGCCGTGGCCTCGGCGAGCGGCTGCGGGTCGTGCAGCTGCGGGCCGTGGACCTCGACGACCTCCACGACCGGCCCGTGGGCCGGCGGCGGGGCGTGCTCCGGCGGCGGGGCGTGGACGCCCGCCCCGTTGTCGACGGTCGGGGTGTGCGCCCCGGCGCCCTCCACCGGCAGCCTCAGGTGGAGCCACTGCCCGCCCGCCTCCAGCCGGGGCCGGCCCGAGGCGTCCCAGCCGACCCGCGAGCCGACCACCAGGTGGGTGCGGCCCTGGTCCTGGACCACCCAGAGCTTGCCGTTCCCGACGTACGCCTGCAGCTCCACCCCGGGAAGCCGCTCGCGCAGGGACCGCAGCACCTGGGTGACGTACTCCTGGGCGTCGCAGGCGACGAACCGCAGCGGGCGGCCGTCCCACTCACCGGTGGCGTGGAGCTCCGCCAGCGACTGGGCCAGGTCGTCCGGGTGCAGGGGCCAGCCGTTCCAGCCCGGCGCTCCGTTCTCCGTGACGGCGTGGTAGGCGATGGTGAAGTAGCGCGGGTCCTCCTCGATCGACCGTACGCTCCGCTCCAGGTTCTCGTGCGTGGCCTGGTCGGCGAGCGGGTCCCGCAGGACGCGGACGCCGCCCTCGTGGTGCGGGGTCAGGGAGCGTGCCACCTGGATCCCGACCGGGCGCCGCGACAGCGCCTCGCCGTCCGGGTGGTCGGGCGTGAACTGCGTCCAGTGGTCCGCGGGCGACACCCCGGCCGTGGTGTCGGCGTGCGGGATCTCCAGCTCGACCGGCATCAGCCCGGACAGCGACCGCTCGTTGCCGGGGTCCTGACCGGCCGGGTCGCCGCCCTTGTGGAGGGTCACTTCGAGCTGGACGTAGCCCGTGTAACGGGCCATCGGGGTGTTCGCCTTGGCGTTGGCCACGTTCCGGCCGCCGGCGTCGGTGACGGTGCCCAGCCGCTGCCGGTAGGCGCCGCCGACCAGCAGCGAGCCGGTGCCCTCGACCAGGGCGCCGAGGTCGCCCTGGACGCCGACCTGGCCCCGGAGGTTCCACTGCCGGCCGGTCAGCTGCGTGCTCCGGTTGCCGCCGCCCGACTCGTTCGCCGGGCTCAGCGCGGCCCTGGCGCTGTCCCCGTGGTACTCCAACTGGACGAGGGAGGCTTTGACCGCCACCTGGACGTCGTCGACGAACCAGCGCCGGCTCACGGACGGGGTGCCGATCGCCCGCTGCGGGCCGACCGCCCCGCCGGTGCCCTGGTGGGCTCCGACTGCAGGGGTCAGCAGGGCGGAGAGCTGGGCGTGGCTCAGCCCGGCGGAGACCACGGGCTCCAGCCGCTTCCAGGGTCCCTCGCCGAAGAAGCGCGGGCCCTCGGTCCGCAGGAGGCCCCGCAGGCCCGCGGTGTCGCCGACCCATCGCAGCACGTCGCCCGGGCGCAGGCCGGAGGTGAAGATCTCGGCGGGCGGCACCCGCAGCTCCTGCGGCAGGACGGGCCCGCGGCGCCGTCCCGGCACGGTGGCGGCGGGAGTGGAGCGGTTGGGCTCGGTCAGCACGTCGGCGTGGACGACGGTCTCCGCGACCGTACGGCGCAGCCGCCACTGCGGGACGACGGCGTTGCCGGCCTCGGCCAGGCGGTGGACGACCCCGGGCATCCCGGACCGAGGGGGGCCGGTGACGGGGACCACCGGCCGGGTCTCCAGGGACAGCGGTACGGCGGGACGCCGCTCCATCACCACGGAGAGCCGGATCACGGCCCGGTGCGCCTCGGCCGCGAGCTTGGTCTTGACGGCCGTTCCGGTCACCACGACGTCCCGGCGGTGGTCCAGCGCGTCCTGCCGCCGGGTGTGGGCGACGCCGCCGCCGACCACGGCGGACACGCCGGTGCCCACGGTCCCCAGCACGGTGAGCCCGAGCGAGTCGGCTTGCCCGCTGCCCGAGTTGGTGCCGGCCTCGGAGCTGGTGAAGGCGGTCTGGGTGCTGGAGCCGATGTTGAACTCGACCTGGGGCGCGTCGCCCGACTTGGTCACCCGGTCCACCGAGGCGGTGATCCGCACCGTGCTGCGGCCGTGCGTCAGGACGATCTCGTGGCCCGACGTCATGGGCTTCAGCAGCGGGTGCAGCTTGTCGAAGTCGAGGGCGTCGAGGAGCTTGGCCTTCATCCCCTCCCAGTCCCGGCCGAGCGCCGCCCGGCCCTTCGGCTGCAGCTCGGCGACCACCGTGGTGACCGCCTCGGGACCGGTGTGCACCGTTCCGTCCGCGCCCTCCAGGTGGACCCGGGTGACGATGTCGGAGGAGCCGAGCCGCTTGTCCGGGAGCTGCAGGGCCGGCGGGTTGTGGCCCGCCGGGGGCAGCACCACGTCGCGGTGCGGCGCGGCCACCAGGACCGGCGCCGCCGCGGTCGTCCCCGCGAGCGACCGCTGGAACCGCTCCGGCATGAACCGGACGGTGAACACGGCGTCCCCGTCGAACAGTTCGGCCGTCTCCACGCTCTTGCCGCGGCTTCCGGTCCCGCCGGTGCGCTCGATGGTCAGGCCCCGAACGCTGTCCCTGGTGCGGGCGTAGTCGCCGGTGACGGTCACGTGCGGGACGGTGCCCTTGAGCGCGGCCCCGGCCCGCCAGCGGTTCAGCCGGTCCCAGCTGTAGCCGACCACGGTGCGCTGCTGGCTCCCGAGCTCGAACTCGAAGCCGTCCACCGTCCGCCGGTGCCGCAGGGCCAGCGGGGCGACGGTGACCTCCACCTTCCCCTTCCAGCTCCCGGTGTCCACCGCCACGCTGAGCCTGCCGCCCCGGCTGAGCCGGGACAGCGAGGCGGTCAGGCCGGCCCCGTCCAGCTGGGACGCCAGGCGGACGGACGCCTGGGCCGACACCGGGCCGACCGTGCCGAGGAGCCGCTGGACCTCGTCCAGCACGGACGGGCCGCGCCGGCCGACGCCGAGCACCACGTCGGAGTGGCCGAGCCTGTCCGGGACCCGCAGGTTCGCGGGCGCCTGCCCCGTGTGCTCCGGCCCGGGCAGCGGCACGTCGGGCCGCGGCGCCGCCCCGTCGAACGGGTTGCCGATGACCCGGCTGTTCCGTGCCTGGGGCCGGGTGTGCGCCTGCTCCATGCTCAGCGAGGCCTCCAGCACGACGTGTTCGCCGTGCGGCTTGCCGTTCAGCGTCAGCTGGAGCTCGAACCGGGCGTCGTACAGCACCTGCGCGCTGCGGTACTTGCCGCTCGCGTAGCTCTTGGCCGAGGTCCCGCCCCGCCAGCCGTCCCGGTCGCGCACCTCGCGGGTGACCGTGGCGGTGCCCTGGAGGGTGTCCGTGAACGGCTTGCCGCTCTCGTCCAGCACGTTCTCGCGGGTGTGCACCGGCCCCTTGCCGAAGCCCTGGGCCGAGACGTTCCAGGTGTCGGAGTCGAGGAGCCGCTTCGACTCGAAGGTCGTGCTCTCCCGGACCGGGTTGAGGTCCGCCGACGCCTGCTCCCGCCGGTACGTCAACGCGGCGACGTGCGCCGTGACGCCGAGGCCGAGCTTGCTCAGCGGGCCGAGCGCGACCGCGGGGCTGCGCAGCGGAACGTCCTGCGTCATGCCGACCAGGTGGGCGCCGACGGCCGACTGCGAGAACGCCCGCAGGACGTCCTCCCTGACCTCGCCCCAGGCCTTCGCCCCCAGCTGGGCGCGCCCGAGCTCGTCCAGCCGGGCGTGCAGCGGTGCGACACTGCGCACGTCGCGGACGACCGTGGTCTCGGGCAGCCCGGTGTAGGCGGCCGAGCCGTGCCAGATCCCGGACGGCGGGTGCGGGACCAGGGCGCCGGGCGGCAGCGGCGCGTGGTCCGGGTGCGGGGCGGGCTCCACCTGGCCCGGGGTGACCGGGCTGGTCTCCGACCGGTCGACGACCACCCGGAAGCCGAGCCCGGCGTCGACCGAGCGGGCCTGGACGCGCTGCACCCTGCCGAAGGCCCCGAACTCGACCTCGATCCGCGCCTCGCCCTCGAACACCACCCCGGCCGTCTTCACCTTGGTGCCCAGCGACAGTTCGTCGCCGCCGCCGTTCAGCACGACCTTCTCCCGGCCGGTCCTGACGCCGGCGCCGAGGCCTGCGCCGCCGCTCTTGGCCGATCCGGTCGCGCTGCCCACCAGCGGGAACTGCCACCCCGACTCGGTGGTGTCCTGCTCCGTGTGCGAGCGGGACGTCCCGGTGGCGATGTTGAACTCGGTGGGCGGCAGCTCCGCCGTCGGTTCGATCGTGTGGATCCGGGCGTTCTTCAGGGTGATGACGGCCTTGGGGCCGAGGAGGCCGTCCACCTCGATCGTCCTGGTCTCGCCCGACATCAGCGCCTTGAGGTCCTGGTGCAGCGTGCCCAGGTCGACCTGCTCCAGGAGCCTGGCCCTCAGCGCGGGCCAGGTGCTGCCGAAGTGCTCCCTCGCCTGCGCCTCGAAGCCCGCGACGAACTCGGCCATGCCCTTGGCGGCGGTCCTGGGCGCGTTCAGCTCGACGAGCGGGATGCCCTCGGCCTCCTCGGTCGCCCCCGGCCCGCGCCGCAGCGCCCACACGTCCGTCACGATGTGCGAGCCGGACAGCCTGCCCCCGCCCGGCCCGGCCCCGGGCGGGGGCAGCAGCGGAAGGACGGCCGGCTGCGGAGCGCCGGTCTCCCGGAGCGGAACCGCGACCTGGGCCTGCACGTCGACCGGGGGGACCGGCTCCGAGGACACCTCCCTGAACACGCCGACCGTGCGCCGGCCGAGGTCGAGGAACTCCGCCTTCAGGCGGAAGACGGTGTCGAACAGGGCGGCGGTCTCCGACGTCTTGCCACGGGCCACCATCCGGCTCGCCTGGGCGTCGGCCGTCCCGTGCTGCCAGCCGTGCTGGTAGCCGACGGTCTCGGTCAGGTCGGCCGGCTTGCCGAACTTGAACTTCGCCTGGGCGCCGACGTTCAGCTGGAGCAGGCGGTCGCCGGTCACACCGACCGAGGTCTGCCGCTCCGAGCCGTACTCGAACTCGAAGTCGTCGGCCGCCCTGACGAAGGTGCTGCGGCCCAGGTCGGCCCCGACCCGGACGGTGCCGGTCCAGGTGCCCACCGAGAAGGGCACGTCCCAGACCTCGCCCCGGGACAGTGCCGTGAGCTTGGCCTGGAGGGTCTCCGCGCCGAACAGGGTCTCGGCGAGCGTCCTGGCCGCCGCGTCCTCTCCGTGCAGCACCTGGGCGAACCGGCTCGTGAAGTGCTCCAGGAGCTGGGTGCGGGTGCTGCCGAGCCCGATCAGCACGTCCGAGGCCGCCAGGCCGTGCTCGTCGATCCGGGGCGGACGGGCGGGCAGGACCGGGCCGAGGACGGTGTGCTGCGTCCCGTTCGCCTCGGTGACGACGTCGCCCGGCTGCAGGACGGGGCCGTCGTCCTCGTGCTGTCCTTCGGTCCGCGTCGTGGAGTCGATGAACTCCCGGAAGCCGTCGAGCACTTCATCCTCACTCGGCCGAACGACCGACCGGCTCTCCCCCTCCACCAAGTCCATGAACGCCCGGAGCCTGCCGAACACCTCCTCCTCGCCCGGCCGCACGACCGACCGGCTCTCCCGCTCGGTCGACTCCATGAACTCCCGGAAGCCGGTGAACAACTGCTCCTCGGCCTCGGCCCGGCTCACCTGGTTCGCCGGCTCCGGGTGGTCCGCCCGCGGGTCGGCCCCGAAGAGGTGCTCCAGCAGCGGCACCAGCTCGGGCACGTTCTCCCGCACCCACTCGGCGCCGTTGTTGCGCGCCAGCCCCGTCAACGGGTCGCTGCCGTGGTTGTGGCCGAAGTACGCCGTCACCAGCTGCGCGAAGAACTCGTGCTCGTTGCGCGCCGAGTAGTTCCCGACCCGGTTGCCGCCCCCGTCCGTGAGCCCGCCGTCCGGCCACGCCGAGACGGACTCCTCGCCGAACAGCTCCGCCAGCGCGTCGGAGACGCTCCGGTCCGCGAACGCCTGCCCCACGAGCTCCCGCTGCGCCTCGGTCAGGCCGAACTCGTGGATCGCGTGAGCCAGTTCGTGCGCCGACGTGGAGTACCCCTCCGCGTACGTCCGGTGCGGTCCCACCGGCGTCCGGGTGCCCAGCAGGTTCTCCTCCGTGATCAGCACCAGCCCGTGACCGCTCGACCCCCGGACCAGCGACCAGTCGCGCCCGTCCCCCGTGCCGTGCCCGGACGCCGCGAAGCCCGGGACCTCCGTCATCGGGACGTCGCGCGGCACCACCACGACGCGCACCCCCGAGGCCAGCAGCCGATCCGCGACCTCCTTGTTCGCCAGCATCCGCACGACCAGGTCCTCGGCCGTCCGCCGCGCCGCCACCGGCTGGTGCGCCCTCGGATCGACCTCGACCAGCAGCCTGGCGGCCGCCTGCACGAAGTCCTCCGGCCCCAACTCCTCGCGCAGGCCCGTCAGGTACGCCTCGTCCGCCACGAGTTCCCGCCGGTCCTCCGACGACAGGTGGTCCAGCGCCTGCACCCACTCGTGCAGCGGCCCGGGCACCGGCATCTCCCCGCCACCCAGCCCCACCGGCGGCCGGCCCACCACGGCCTGTCCGTCCTGCCCGGTCGAAGCGGGCGCCGGGAACGTCGGCGACGGCGGCTGCTGCGGCCCCGTGCCCGTCGGCGACGGCGGCTGCGACACCGGGGCCGGCGGCGGCGGAGTGGGGGCCGGTGCGGTGAGCCGCAGCTCCGACGGGAGTTCCGTGGCGACCTGGTCGACGGGAACCCCCGAGTAACCGGCCGGCACCTCGAGGACCGCGGGCACCATCTGCACGCTGCTGCCGCTCTGCCCCGCATCGGGCTTGACCATCATCCACGTACCGCCCGTGGCGACCACCGGGAAGCCGTGGGAGTCGTAGCCGGTCGAGGACGAGGCGACGAAGGTCCGACCGCCCCCGGACGGCACGGGATCGCCGATGTGGCGACCGGGGAACGGCACGAACCAGAGGTCCTCCTTGGGTGCCCGGAGGGTGACCTGCACGCCCCTCATGGAGAGGTACACGTGGAGTGTGGCCAGGTACACGCCGCCCTGCGTCGCACCGAGGCGGGGGACGGCGAGCTCGATGTCCCCCGTCCCGCTCCAGTACCCGTGCTTCTTGAGGTCCGCGATCAGACGGGCCATCTCCCAGGAGGTGACCTGGTGCCCGTCGACCGTCGGGAGCCCGTCCGCGTCGACACGGCCCACGATCTCGAACGACATGGACGAGCTCTCGACGTACCCGAACTCCGGCAGCACCGTGCCGTCCAGCACCCAGCCGTGGAACCCTCCCGAGGTGTCCGTGAGTGGCCGGCCCTGCTGGACCCAGGCGTCGCCCGGCAGTCGGTGCACGACCGGACCGGACACCGGCGGCAAGGTCGGCGGCAGCTGGGCGGCCTGTCCCGTCTGCTGCCCCGCGGCGGCGTTCCCGTCCCCCGTCGGCGATCCGGGCGCGGTGCTCCCGTCGTCCCCCACCAGGTCGTCCAGCTCGATGATCTTTCCCTCGGACTCCTGCCCCGGCTCGTGCACCGGTTGGTCGTCGGCCGGGTCCGGATCGGGGTGCGTCTCCCAGGAGGTGACCTCGGTGCTGAGCCCGACGGTGTGCGGTGCCGGGCCCACGAGCGGCATTCCCTCGCCGTTGCTCACCCTGAACTCGGTCTTCTCGTCCGCGAAGTACGGCCCGAGCTTCTCCGGCCGGCTCCCGTGCTCCAGCCAGACCCAGTTCCCGGGGCCGACGTGCACCTGCTCTCCGACGAGGGACAGGCCGACCTTCTCGGCGACGAGGAGGTGCGTGGTGCCGAGCGGCGAGGCGGCGATCCAGACCTTCCCCGCCGCCGCGAGCGCGTGGATCCTCCGGTCCATCCGCCACAGGTGGTTCAGCATCTGGTCGGCGTACGACCGGTGGGCGTCCGACGCCAGGTCGGTGGCCAGCAGGCGCAGCGGCCTGCGGACGTCCCAGCTGCCGTCCTCCACCAGCTTGAACAGGGCGTGCGCGGCCTCGGTCGGGGTGAGGGCGGTGCCGTGCAGTGCGGGGCGCCCGCCGACGGTGTCCAGCACCACGGTGAGGAAGTCGTCCCGGAACTGCAGCGTCGTCAGGAGCGGCACCAGGGCGTCGTGGTCCGCGGGCCGGTCCCCCAGCAGGTACAGGCCCGGTTCACCCGGGACCACCGGCTCGGTGTCGGCCCGCCCGACGGCCTCCCAGGCCGTCCGCAGGTCGGCCAGGGCCGAGGTGTGGTCGGTGTACTCCACGTCCTGTGCGACCGCCAGCAGCCGGCGCAGGTCGTGATCGCCCGTTCCGGTCCCGCCGGTCACCTGTCCGGTGAACCGCTGCAGGTCGTCCTGGGTGATCCGGTGGTCCGGAGACAGACCGAGTTCGGTGCGGGCCAGGGTGGCGACCAGGGACACGCCCGTGAGCTCGGCGAGGCCGTGCCCGACGGCCTCGTGCAGGGTGGCGGTGATCCGCGCGGCGTCCCACAGGTGCTCGGTCGCCCGGCGGACCAGGACCTCGTCCGGGGCGGCCGCCTGGGCCCGGCGCGCGTCCGGCAGCCCGACGTGGGCGCCCGCGGCCTTGGCCAGCTGCCAGAGGTCCCGGTGGAACCGCACCTCGG
Organism: Kitasatospora sp. NPDC054768; assembly: GCF_053612025.1. Taxonomy (NCBI): domain Bacteria; kingdom Bacillati; phylum Actinomycetota; class Actinomycetes; order Kitasatosporales; family Streptomycetaceae; genus Kitasatospora; species Kitasatospora sp. NPDC054768. The sequence goes on along the minus strand of NZ_JBSHBN010000011.1, from coordinate 22,388 downwards.
TCGCGTTGGCCAAGCGGGCCAGTTGGGACCTGAGCTTCTCGTGGAGCTGCCGGGGCCACTGCGGCGAACCGTCCTGCCACTCGAACGGCCGCGCGGATCCGTTCTCCACGTAGTCGATCCGCTCGTACGGCCCGGTGCTCGTGCTGCCGGTGCCGCTGCCCGTGACCGTGAGGACGGTATCGGGCTTCACCAGGATCTCCCGCTCCCCGTCCCGATAGCGGGAGAAGGGCGTGATGTCGACACCGTTCTCGCCCGCCAGGCGGATCCGGGCCAGGACCCGGTGGGCCAGCCGGTACTGGGCGAGCTTCTCGTCGGGCGCCAGGAATTCCTGGGCCGTCTCCTCCAGCCGGCTGGTGCTGAGCAGCCCCGCACTGCTCTGCTTGTTGCCGGGCTTGGCCGCCGTGAACACGCTCTCCGGGCCGTCCAGGCGGCCCAGCCCCCACTCTCCCCGGTAGACGACCCCGGTCACGGCCGGCAGCCGGTCCAACGCCTCGATGATCATCTCGGCGTGGATCCGCAGCTCCTTCTCGATCTCGGGCAGCAGTTCCCGAGCCATCCGGGAGAGTTCCGCGGTGTGCTCGGGCGTCCGGTACTTCGGTCCGGGACTGGCGATGAGCCCGCCGAGCTCCGGGTGGTCCAGGAGCATCGACGGCACCGCCTCGACCTTCCCGGTCAGCAGCGTGTCGATCTGCTTGGTCAGCGCGGTGTGCAGCAACGGTCCGTCGAACTTCAACAGCACGTTGATCAGCGGGTAGGCCTTGCCGGTGTAGATGTTGAGCGCCTCGACGTGGGCCACGCTCAGCCGCGCGCCGAGCTCCTCCCGCGTCAGCCCGTTGTCCATCAGCCACTCCCGCTCGAACGGGTACGGCACCTGCCCCGGCTCGACCATCCGCTGCCACACCCGGCGAACGGATTCCAGGCCCTCCTCCTCGAAGCCGCCGTTGCGGCGGGAGCGGCTCGCCAGGGCGTGGTACACCGACTCGTGCGGGAGCATCCCGAGCTCCCGGCGCAGGGTGCTCTCGGGCAGGCCCGGAACGTGCCGGTACATCGCGGCGGCCTCGGTCAACAGGTGCGACGGTACCGGCGGGAGCTCCCCGGCGAGTTCGGCGCCCTTGAGGATCTCGTAGAGCGAGTGGTCGCCCAGCGGCAGCATCCAGCCGACCAGCGCGAGCAGCATGTCCTCCGCCGGAACGTCCGGGACCTTGAGCGCGCGGAACGCGCCGAGCATCTTCGCCGTCGTCGCCGAGACGCCGGTGCTGAGTTGCATCCCCTTGGTGTTCCGGGCCTCGCCGTACCACGTGGAGGCCGTGTTGACGTCGTGCTTGAAGTTGCCGGGCTCCCACTGGAGGGTCCGGGAGGCCTCGGCGCCCTGGAACGTCGTCTCCCGGGGGCTCAGCGGCATCCGGATCTCGATGAGCTTCCGGTCCAGCTCGGGTGGATTCGTCTCGGTCCGCGGCGTGCGGGCGTCGGAGCTGGCCCGGTACTCCCGCTGGAGTGCCATCGGGGCCCGGTGCGCGACCGCACCGGTGGCGAAGTAGTCCTTGTCGAAGTAGCTGGTCCCGCCGGTCAGCGCGTGCGAGACCTTCCGGGTGGTGCTGTTGAGGTAGTCCAGCTGCTGCGGCACCCGGGTGGTGTCCAGTCCCAGCTCGCGCAGCCGGGCGGCCGGACTCCCGTGCTCGGTCAGGCCGTTCAGCACCTGCTTGAGACCGTACGAGCCGGGCGCCTGCGTGCCGTCGTGGGCGTAGGCGGCGTTGAAGAAGGCCGTCATCAGCTCGCGGAGGTTGCCGTTCGCCAGCAGCTCGTGGAACTCGTCCCGGGTGAGGTGCTCACCGACCTGCCCGGCCGAGGTCGGGTCCTTGCTCAGGAACACCCGGTAGACCTGCTCGCCGGTCGGGTCGCCGTGCGCCGCCTTCAGTACCTCGTACAGCCGGTACGCACTTCCCCGGGCTGCTTGCAGCGCCCGTTCGTCCCGGTAGGCGAGCAGGCCGACGGACCTCTCGAAGTTCTGCGCGACGGTCTCGTACTCCGGCGCGTTGTACAGGTGCTTGCGGCCTGCGCCGAACTCGTGCGCCTGCGGGTCCGGCGTGACGATCCGGTGCTCGGGCGTGGCGGTCAGCGGTGCGGACCCGCCGTCCTGGTGGGACGGCAGCTCGGTGGCCACCACCTGGACGTGCTCGGCCGGGGCGGTGAGCCGGACCCAGTGGCCGCCCGGCTCGACGCGCGGGAGTCCGGCACTGTCGAAGCCGACGTCGCGGGTGACGACCAGCCGGCGCGAACCGTCGCCCGCGACGCGGTCGGGCACCAGCCACAGGGTGCCGCCCGGGGCGTCCACCTCGACCTTCAGCGCCGGTCGCTGCTCGCGCAGCGCGGCGACGAAACGGCCCGCGTACGAGTCCGCGCCGCCGCGGCCGGCGTCGCAGCCGGCCAGGCGCAGCGGCCGGCCGTCCCACACGCCCCGGTCGTACAGGTCGAGCGCGGTCCTGGCCAACTCGCGGGGCGGGACGGGCTTTCCGTCGACATGCGGCGCGCCGTCCGGTCCCTTGCCGTGGAAGACCAGGGTGAAGTGGGACGGGTCGGAGGGGAAGTGGGCGAGCGCCTCGTCGGTGGCGCGCGGGTCGGAGCCGCGGTCGGCCAGCCAGTGCACGCCGGGGCGGATCTCGGTCGTGACCGGCGGGCGCTCGTGGAGGGCGCCCGGGGCGCCCAGCGCCGAGGCGACGACCGCCGTCAGGTCGTCCCCACCGGGCAGGTCGGCGGTGTCCCGGGCCCGGACGGCACCTCCGCCGTCGGCCCCTCGGTCGGCGGCCCCCCGGTCGTCGGCGCCGCCGTGGTCGCCGCCGGTGGTCCGGATCAGGGCCCCCGCGGCTCCCCCGTCCGGGGAGCGGTCGCCGCCCTCCTCGGGATGTGCTTCCGTCCGGCGGCCGAAGGCGTCCTCGTGTGCGCGCTGGTGGGCCTTCCAGCCGGCCGCGTCGAAGTGGGCGAGCGTCCACAGTTCGCGGTAGTGGGCGATGAAGTCGTCGCCGTACTCGCGCTTGAGGTGGTCGGTCAGGGCCTCGTTGAGGTCGTGGCGCGCCGCGAGCCCGTCGAAGCCCTTGGCGGCCTCGCGCAGGGCGGGGGCGGCCTCCTTCTCGAAGGCGGCGTGCTCGGCCAGTTCCCCGGTGAGCTCGCGGCGGCTCTCCTCCCAGTGCTCCTGGCGGCCGGCGAGGTCCTCGTGGGAACGGAAGGACTCGTCGAAGGCGCGGGCGATCCGGTCGCCGTGGCCCTCCGCCAGGCGCTCGGCGGCGTGCGTGGACAGGCCGTGCTCGCGGGCGACGGCCTGGGCCTCCGCGGTGGCCTGCCGGCGGACGGCGAGGCGGGCGGCCTGGTGGGTGAGCCGGTCGTGCAGGGCGGCGGGGTCGGTGAGCCGGTCGAGGGCGCCGCGGAGCGCGGCCGGCTCGCCGACGCGTTCGGCGGCGGCCCGGTCCGCTTCCTCGGCGAGTTCGCGGATCACCGTGTCCCTGGCCCGCAGCACGTCGGACTCGCCGGCGCCGAACTTCTCGGCGAACTCCTTGCGCGCGGCGTCCTCGGCCCAGGATTCGGCCGCCTTCTCCGTCTCCGCGACGGCCCGGCGGATCGCCGCCTCGCGGACCGCCTGGACGGCGAACTCGTGCGGCAGCGCCCGGTCGTGCCCGGCCAGGGAGCGGGTGAACAGCTCCACGGCCTCGTCGCGGTCCCGGCGCTTGCCGGTCGCCGCGTCGAGCGGGCCGGCCGCCTTCTCGAAGTCGGCGGCGAGGCGGTCGCGCAGCCGGTCCCGGACCGCCTGCATGCTGCTCGACGACAGGTCGGGGCGTTCCGTCACCCCGGCGGCGTCGAGCAGTTCCCGGTCGGCCGGGGAGAGCCGCTCGTACCAGTCGTGGGCGGCCCGCTCGACCCGGTCCTTGGCGAGGGCCAGGGCGTTCGCCCGGTCGGTGTGCAGGGCGAGTTCGTCGCGCGCGTGCTCGGTGAGCCGCTGGAGGGCGTCCCCGGCCCGGGTGTTGGCCTCGGTGGTGAGGCTGTCCGCGTCGGCGTAGATCCGGGCGACCTCCGCCTCCGCCCGCGCCTTGAAGTCCTGCCGGACGAGGTCCACGACGGGAGCGGGGGTGCGGTCGGGGGTGTGGGCGACGCCGGTGTCGCCGTCGGTGATCCGCGGGGCGTTCCAGGCGGCCGCCGCCCGGTCGAAGTGCTGCACCGCCACCCGGACGGCCGCCTCGCGGACGGAGGCGACCCGCACCAGGCCGTCGAGGTCGCCGAGGATCCGCTCGCGCTCCCCCGGCCGGGCGGCCAGCTCCTCGTACATCATCGCCCGGGCGCGCTCGTGGACCGCTCCGCGCAGGTTCGCCGGCGCATCCTCCGGGAACCGGCCGGGGGCGTCGAGGGCCTCGTTCAGCAGCCGCTCGGCCTCGTCCTCGCGCCGGTGGCCGCTGCCGTCCGGGTCGGCCCGCAGCTCCTCGGCCGCATCGGTGAGCTTGGCCTCGTACTGGTCCTGGAGGTCCCGCTGGGTCCGGCGCCACTGCTCCGCCCGCTCGCCGTCCGCCTCGGCGCGGATGTGCTCGGGGGCGTCGGTGTAGTGGTAGGAGTCCGGTTCGGTGCCGAAGCGCACGGCGGTGTCCATGGGGCGCAGGTCGCCCTCGGACTGGTGCTGGTACTCCGTCGGCTTCGTCGACGCGGTCGTGGTCACGATCGGCTGGTCGCCGTCGGGCGACTTGGAGTACGTGTGCCATTCGCCGCCGCCGACGACCGCCGGGCGGCCCAGCGAGTCGAAGCCGACCTTGTCCGCGACGATCACGTGGCCGGTGCCCGAGGCCGTCTTCATGGTCGTACCGTCGAACCCCGGCGCCACCCAGACCGGCCCGTTCGCCGCGACGGCCTTCAGGTCGGCGAGCTTCGGGTGCGACCAGACCTCGGCCATCACCTGCCTGATGTAGTTCGGGTGCGCGCTGTCGAGGTTGCAGGAGACGAACTCGATCGTGCGGCGACCGCCCGACAGGTGTCCGAGGCTGTCCAGGCCCACGATCACGGCGGCCAGGTCCTTGGCCGATACGGGCACGCCGCTCTCGTCGGTGTGGATCGCGACGGTGTAGCGGTCGTTCCGGACGGGCAGCAGCGACAGCACGTCCGGCAGGTCGGCGCCCGGCTTGCCCGCGACCCACCCGGGCTGCCGCCCCTCGCCCTCGGGCAGGAAGTTGCCGCGGTCCCACGGGACGTCGCCGTCGCCGCCCGTGCGGAGGTAGTCCAGACGCTCGTGGACGACCGGCTCGGGCTTCGGCTGTGCGTCGGGCTTCGGTTGCAGGTCGGGCTGCGGCTCCGGCCGGGGCCTCGACGGCCCGTCGGACCCGTCGGACCCGTCGGACCTGTCGGACCCCTTGGGCTCCTTGGGCTCCTTGGACTCGTTCGGGTCCTTGGGGTCCTGGGGGTCCTTGGGGTCCTGGGGGTCCTTGGGGTCCTTGGGGTCCTGGGGGTCCTTGGGGTCGTGCGAGTCCTTCGGCTTCGGGTCGAGGTCCTGCCGCTCGCGGGTGCCCTGGTTCCCGCCGTCGTCGTGCTGCCGGGGCGGTGCGGCCGGCTGCTCCGCCGTCATCGGCGCCTCGGCCGACGACTCCGTCCTGGACCGCGTCACAGGCGGGGCGGACCCCTCCGAGGTCTGCTCCGCCGTCCTCTGCTCCGCCGTCCTCTGCTCCGCTTCGTGCCTCGGTGCCTGCTCCGGCGTCTCCTTCGGGCCCCCCGTCGTGTTGGCCGGCTTCGGCGCCTCCGGCCTCTCGTTGTTCGAGGAGGACTTGGGCGCCTCGGACGACGTCCTCGTCGAGCCGTCGCCGCCGGTCGTCCTCGGACTGCCCGCCGGGGGCTTCGCCGACTTGTCCCCGGCCGGGGCCGCGGAGCCGTCGGAGTCCGTCCTCAGGTTCTCCGGCCGCGAGGCGTCCAGCGGGCCGGTCCCGGGCAGCTTGCCGCCGATGCCCTCGGGGCCGCCCACCGCCCCCGCCCCCTCCGGGCGGGAGACCCACAGGGAGGTCGGGTGGCCCATCAGGTTGGACACCACGGCCAGCGGGAAGCGCGCGTAGTTGGGGAGGTTGATGTCCTCCATCCGCAGTCGCAGCGGGCCGCCGGCGATGTGCCCGAGGTGGCCGAGCGCGCCCATGGCGACGCCGCCGTAGAAGCTCTCGACGCTGACGGTGAACTTGTGGTTCTCGCCGAAGGCCAGGTTGTACGCGCCCTCGGTGACGATGTTCTGGACGCCGCCCTTGAGGTAGTTGCCGACGCCCTCGCCGAACCGGTACAGGAACTGCCCGGCGGTCTGCGGGTGCAGGCCGTCCATCAGGCTCACCGCGCGCCCCGCGAGGTCCTGGGTGGCCTGGATGGTGTCCCGCAGGTGCTGCTGCTCCGCCTGGAGGAACTTCAGGTCCCTCATCCCGCTGTCCAGCGCGCCGCCGCCGAGCTGCTTCAGCTCGTTCTGCATGTGGCCGATCTGCTTGGTGATGCCCTGCAGTTCGGCCCTGAGCGTGCCCGACTCCATCCTTCCGCTGGCCGCGATCAGTGTCGACACCAGCTTGTTGACGGTTCCGAGGTCGATGGCGTAGCGGGCGCCCTCGCTGACGAGCCGCGAGGCGATCAACCGGCCCGCGGCGTTGGAGAGTTCCTTGTCGATGCCGAGCTCGGCGAGCTGCCGCTCGAAGGTCTCCCCCATCTTCTGGGTGAGCTTCTCGACCTTGCTGAGGTGCTCGGCGACGTTCTCGATCCCCTTCTCGCCGGCCTCCTTGCCGAACTTCTCCCCGACCTTGTCCGCGAGCTCCTTGAGGGCGTTGTCCTGGACCTTCTTCTCGGTGTTCTTCGCGACCTCCTTGGCGGTGTTCTTCGCGGCTTCCTTGGCGGTCTTCTTCGCGAGGTCCTTGGCGACGTTCTTCTCGGCCTGCTCGATGGCGGTCTTGAGCGTGAGGCTGCCCTCCTTCCGCATCAGGTTGAGGGCCTCCTTCAACGTGCCGGTCGGGAGGTTCTTCAGCAGGCCCTTGAACTCGGAGCCGGCCAGCGCCTTGAGGTCGGCCTGCAGCCCCTTGCTGACGCCGCGCCCGAAGATCCGCCCGAAGGCCTTGCCGAGACCGAAGGTGAACAGCTCCAGCGGACCGGTGAGCAGGCCGTTGATCGCGCCCATCTCGATCGACTGGATGAAGGATTCCTTCTCCCACTTGTCCTTGTGGCCCTGGCCGATCTGGATGCCCTGGATGATCCCGTCCATCAGCATGGCGGTGGTGATGGAGAGGAACTCGTGCAGCAGGAGCTGCTTGAACAGCCAGATGAAGACCTGCTTGATCACCGCGCCCGCGGTCTCGTAGGCGACGAAGATCCCCGCGAGCGAGCCGCCGAAGGTGATCGGCGACATGGCGATCGCCCAGGCGATCTGGGCCACCAGCTGGATGAGCTGGGCGATGATCATCCACTTGGCGTACTCGACCTGGTTGGCCACCTTGTGGGCGAAGTCGCCGAGCTGCTTGGCCATCTGGCCCGCCGCCGAGACGTAGTCCGTGCCGCCGGTCTCGCCGATCAACTGGCGCATCTGCTCCAAGAAGGCGTCGGCCGCCTGGCCCTCGAAGCTCTCGGCGCAGAGCTTGACCAGCTCGACCAGGTAGCCGCGGAGCTCGGGGACCTTCTCGTGGATGGCCAGGTAGTCGTCGCCCGCCATGCGCAGGTGGTCCTCGTTCGCCTCCGGCCACTTCATGCCGGTCACGATGCTGAAGAACTTCGCCAGGCCCGGCGGCAGCATGATCGACACGGTGGTGCACTCCTGGCAGTGGACGAGCGGGGAGGGGGGTGCCCGGCGGCGGAGGTCCGACGGACCGGTGGGGCCCGCGCCCGGGCACGGCGGCGGGCCGGAGGCCGCGTCAGGCGTTCTTGGCGTCCTGGTCGGCGTCGTTGAGGATGTTGGAGGTGTTCGTCCCGCCCCTCCCGGCGCTCTCGACCGTCTTCCGCACCTTCTTGAACAGCGCCGTGATCGACGTGGTGGGCTCGTCGACGTTGTCGTGGTACGTCGTGCCGATCTCGTCGTTGCCGGCCGAGTTCTTGTTGTACGCGTTGATCTCCCCGGTCTTGACCTCGAACTCCTGGAAGAGGTCGGACAGTTCGGGGTACTTGGAGAACTTGTCGGTCAGGTCCGACAGCGCGGTCAGCCTCGGCTTAGCCACGGAACTCCTCCTGCCGGTCGCGCTTGCGCCGCTCCTCGGCCGCCGCCGCGTCGGCGAACCCGGGCCGCATCTGCCGCAGCGGGGCGAAGAGGTCGTCCAGTTCGGTGCCGCCGGTCATCGAGGCCGCCAGGGTCTCGCCGAGGCCGCTGAACCCGCTCATCGTCTCGGCCACCCGGTCGCCCATGTCGGCCCGCGCGGTGTTGAGCACGTCGATGAGGGCCTTGGACAGCTCGCCCGGGGCCATCGAGCGGTAGGCGGTGGTGTGGAACGTCAGCGACACCACCTGTCCCTGCGCTCCGACCACGGCGGTGACCAGCCGGTCCTTGGAGGTCACCGAGGCGGTCGCCGTTTCCAGCTCCTTGGCCGCCGCGGCCATCCTGGCCTGCTGTTCCCCCAGCGCGGCCATCGCCTGCTCGATCTGTGCGGTGAACGGGAACTCCACGCCCGCACCTCCCTCTCTTCCCGAGGGTGCGTCCCGGGCCCGGAGGTGTCGGGCCCGGGACGCACCGGTCCATGGGGTCGTACGGTCCTCTCTACGGCTGCGCCCGCCCGCCCGGTTCGACTCCGGCCGAGAGCGCCCCGATCAGCGGCCGATGACGCCCGTCACCGCACCGGAGTCGGTGCCCCAGACCTCCTCGTCCTCGGACAGCCAGGTGGTGCGCTGGCGCTCCTTGTCGCCCTGGCCGCCGGCGGCCCCGGCGCCGGCACCGGCACCCATCGGCGGCATCATCGGGCCGCTCATGCCACCGGCGCCGCCGGTGGTCGAGATGCCCCGTCCCATCAGCTGGGACTCCTCGGCGGCGGCAGTCGCGGCCCGTCCCGCGGCGGAGCGGCCGGCCTGCGCCTCGGCGGCGAGTTCGGCGGCCTTGGCCGGGTCGAGCATCGCCGCCGTCCTGCCGCCGATGCCGATGGTCGGCGGGCCGGACGCACCGATGCCGCCGATGCCACCGCGGCCGCCCGAGCCGCCGAACGACTGGCCCGCCAGGTCCGAGCCACCCTTGAACGAGGTGGTGATGCCACCCGTCCCCGTCCCGGTGGAGATCCCGCCGAACGACGGCAGCCCGGTCCAGTTGCCCCCGGTGGAGATCCCCCCGCCGGGGTAGCTGACGCCGGTGCCGGGGCGGCCGGCGATGATGGCGTGCGCCTGGTCGTTCATCAGCTGCTCGAACTGGGAGACCGGCCTGCCGTCCGACCCCCGGACGATGCCGTCCTTGTCGATCGTGTCGTCCTTGCCGAGCACGACCGTGTTGCCGTTGGCGTCCTTCAGCAGGTTGCCGTCCGGGCCGGTGACGGTGCCGTCGTCGTTCCGCTTGGAACCGACCGGCACCTTGAACGCGCCCCCGCCGGTCGTGTTGTCGGTGCCCGGCACGGTCGTCGGCTTGCTGACCGTCGTCCCCGGGGGAACCATGATCGGCTTGCCGTCCTTGTCGAGCACCGGCTTGCCGTCCGGGCCGATCACCTCGCCCTTGCCGTTGACGGTGCTGCCGGGCGGCACGGTGATCGGCTTGCCGTCCTTGCCGAGGAGCGGCTTTCCCTTTCCGTCCAGCAGCGTCGACTGGCCGCCGCCACCGGGGCCCTTGTTGCCACCGATGCCGCCGGGGTTCCCGGGCACCGTCGTGGGCGGTGGAGGCGGGATCTTGCCCGTGCCGGAGCCGCCCCCGGGTCCCTTCTTGTCCTTGTTGTCACCGATCCCGCCGATCCCGCCGGTGCCGCCACCGCCCGCACCGCCGCCCGCACCGCCGTCACCCGCGCCGCCGCCGCCGGTACCGGGCGGCGGCTTGGGGCCCTCCTGGGTCGGCGGCTTGTCGGCCGGCAGCCACTTCTGCGGGGGTTCGAGCTTCTGGAGGACGGCGGCGGCGTGCGCGTACGCCGTCTTGAAGGTGGCCATCACCTCGGTCGCCTGCTTGTCCAGGACGATCTCGATCCACGAGGTCCAGATCTTCTTGGAGATCTCGTCGATCCACGCCTTCAGGGCTTCCTTGTCGTCCGGCGACGGGGCCGCTCCGGTGGCCGTGAATTTGAAGGTGCGCGTTCCGTCGCCGTTCGTGGTCATCGTCGGCGTCACGTAGGCCGTGGCCGCGCCGAAGGCCGAGTGGACGCACTCGGACGGCCAGGAGAACGACGCCCCCTTGCCGTCCTCGTCCAGGTCGTCGTTCTTGAGGGCCCACTTCGTCCCCGCCTCGAGTCGGTCCTTCGGGACCGCCCGCCAGGCGGCATAGCCGCTGTACAGCCCCTTGTACGCGGCGCGCAGCGCCTCCCCGGTCTCGCGCAGGCACTTCGCCTTGGCGTCGGCGTCGTCGCCGAGCTCGACGTGCACCTGGATGAGCTGGTTCCGCAGCCCGATGAGGACTTCCTTGAACCGGCCCGCCGCGCTGCCCTGGAACTCGCTGCCGGCGCCCTCGACGCTGTCGGCCCAGCCCTGGACTTTCCCCTGCTGTTCCTTGACCCAGGTGTTGACGGCCGAGATGACCGTCGCCGCCTGATCGAACGTCGCGGCATTGGTGCGGTCGTTGAAGCCGCCGCCCCAGATCAGCGGGCCGAGGATGTTGTCCGCGGCGTGCCCGAAGTGCCCGAGCGGGGTATCGGTGTCGCCGGCGGGCGGCTGGAGCTGCCAGAAGTTCCAGTCGACCGTGACGCCGACGATGGTGCTCCTCTCGTAGACGTCGCCGTCGGCCTTCGGATAGACCCACTCGGCCCACATGTCGAAGCCGGCCTGGCCCTTGTCCTTGTCGTACGGCTTCAGTGCGTCGTTCGTCGACTTGAGGGTGCTGCTGACCTGGATCCCGGTGATCCACGGTTTGCCGATGACGGCGTCCCGGCTCGTGATCGAGCTCTGGGTCGAGGCCGCGAACGCCGCCAGGCCGTCTTCCCACGGATAGTGCTTCGGTGCTGTTTCTGCCATGACTTCCTCCCGGAGGCACACGGGGCGGAGCGGGAACGGAACGGGTGCCGGCCCGGTCGTCGGACGGACGATCCGCCCGACGACCGGGGGGCTCAGCCGGTGCTGGTCGGGGGCTTGGAAGTGCCGCCGCCCAGGACGTCCTTGAAGAGCTCCATCGTCTCCGCCTCCGTCAGGCTGTGGTCCTCGCCGTCCGCGAACATGACGCCGGCCATCTCCAGATCCAGCTTGGTGTGCTTGGCGTCGGTCTGGATCGTGGTCAGTGCGTCCTTCACACTGCCCATGAAGGCGTCGACGCCCGTCTTCAGCGTCTGGATCTCCACCACACTGGTGTTGCCCGGCAGCACGGGCGGACAGTTCTGCACCGTGGTCGCCTCCGTGCCGAGGTCGATCCGGAAGGTCTCCAGATTCCCGGCGAACGCCTTGAGGCCGCTGGTCGAGACCTTGATCGTGCTGTCACCCATGGGGGACCGCCTCCGCCCTCTCGACTAGCCGAACTGCTTTCGCGCGTTCTGGTCGGCCTCGTTCATGATGTGGTGCATGTTGGTGAGCTTCCCGCCGGCGGCGATGATGTCCTGGTTCATCTGTCCGGCGTTGGCCGTCACGGCCTGCTTGAACTCCGTGAAGGCGTCGGCCGCGGCACCCTGGAAGTTTCCGCTCTCGGTCAGGGAGTTGAGCTTGCGCTCCACCTCCCACAGGGCGTCGTCCATCAGCTGGCCCGCCTGGCCCAGCTCGCTCGCCGCCTGGGCGACGGTCTCGTGGTGGAGCTGGATGCTCCCGAAGTTGTCCATCGACATGAGCTCGTTCCTTTCCTCTCCGTGGCGCGCCGTCAGGCGCCGTTCAGCGCGTCGACGATGCCGTCGGCGGCGTGCAGCCGGGCCTCTTCCTCGGCGTGGCTGAGGACCTGGTCGGCGACCTTGGTGGACTCCGCGAAGCGCTCGAACGCGCCGATGACCGTGTGGTAGCGGGTCATCCAGTCCTCGACCTTCTGCTGGAAGGTCGAGCTGGCCCCGGAGATGTATCCGCTGGCCAGTTCCTGCTTGATCCGCTCGACCGTGCGGCCGGCGGTGATCATGCCCTCGATCTGCTGCTCGATGTCGGACAGCGCCTTGCGGATCGCCTCGTCCTGTTTGTTCAAGTTCGCCGGCGTGCTCACCAGGTGCTCCTTTCTCTCCGCGCGCCGGTCGCGCGCGGCTCTGATCGACTCAACGGGACCGCCGCGACCGGCGGTTCAGCCGCACGTCGCCGTCGTGGCGGCGGGCCCGGCGGCGTCGAGCGCAACGCCCGCGACGGGCACGCCGGCGGTTCCGGGAACCCCTGCGGTGACCGCCGCGACGGTGGGCGCGGACGAGGCCGCGGCGTCCGCCAGGGCCGCCGGGTCGAGGCCCGGGCCGGCCGGCAGCAGGGCCACCACCGCGGCCGGGACGGCGACCGGCGTCGCGCCGCCGTAACCGAGCTGTTTGACGACCGCCGCCGAGGGCAGCGGGTAGCGCACCCCGGCCTCGGTGACCAGGTACTCGGTGCCACCGGCGCCGGCGCCCGACAGGGCGCGCACCAGGGCGCCGCGCCCCGGCCGGACGGCGATCCGATCGGCGACGGTGCAGGCCGCGCCCGCCGTGCCGCTCGCCGGACCGGCCGGGGCCGCCGGGGGGCGGCCCTCGTAGGCCCGGCCGGCGGGCAGCACGGTGACGGCGGTGGTCGGGGCGCCGGCGCCGGTGTGCAGGTCCGCGCAGACGCCCTCGCCGTGCAGCGGGGCGACCAGCGTCGGCGGCGCCTCCGGGAGCCCCGGGGGCGGCGGTCCGCCGGGCGCGGTGTGCCCGGCGAGGTCCAGGGCGCCGATCGGCGCGGGCGCCGGGGCCGCGCTGCCGTACGCCTCCTTCTGGGTGCGCGGGTCACCGAGCAGCAGGGCGTACAGGGTCGGGGTGAGCGGGGCGAGGCCGTCCTTGGTGAGCAGGTAGTGCGCGCCGCCGGGGGCCTCGAAGAGCTGGCCGATCCGGGTCGGCTTCCCGCCCAGCGCCGGGCCCGCCTCGCCGCGCCGGGCGACGGCGGGCGCCGCGAGGTCGGGCCCGGCCGGCAGCGCGTTCAGCACCCCGGCCGGCACCGGGAACGGCGTCGCACCGCCGTAGCCGAGCGCCTGGAGCGCCTGGTTGGCGGTGTCGACGCGCAGCCGCTGGCCCTGCCAGAGCAGATGCGTCGAGCCGTCCGGGGCGGCGACCAGCAGACCCTGGCCGGGCGCCAGCGCCCGCCCCTCGGCCGCCGGGTCCACCAGCAGGGCGAGCTTCGGTACCGGGGTGCCGGTCGGGCCGGGCTGGGCGGTGGCGCAGACCAGCCAGGTGCCGCCCGCCAGGTCGGCGGCCGGCGGCAGCCCGTCCGGGGCGCCGACGATCCCGACCGGGGCGCCGCGCGGCGCGTCCGCGATCGACGCCCGGCTCACCTGCCGCACCGTCATCTGCTCACCGGCCAGCAGCCTGGCGCTGGTGTCGTTCAGCACCGGGTGCAGCTGCCCGCCGATGGACAGGTACCGGGCACCGGTCTCCTCGACCACCACCAGCGTGCCGGGCTTGGCCCAGCCGTCACCGCCACCGGGCCGGATCACCCCGTACACCGTGACGCCCAGCCCGATCAGCACCCCCACCGCCAGGCCCGTCATGGTGCCCCGGGTGGTACGCCCGGTGGGGGTGTCCGGCGCGTCGGGCTCCGCCCGCAGCATGCCCGAGGCCAGCCTGCTCATCACGAACAGGTGTGCCTGCACCTGGTCGCGTCGGGACTGCATCCAGTTCCTCCCCGGTTCCTCACGGACGCACCCGCTGCTTCGCGGCCGCACCGCTGCGCGCGCCCACTACGGTCCTACGGCCCCCCGCACCGGCCGGGTTCACCGCCCCCGCCCGGCCCGCGGCGGCCGGACGTCGCCGCCCGGGCCCACCGGGACGGGGCCGGGCGCGCCAGGACGGGGCCGGCCCCCACCCGTCACTCGCATCGGCGCCGCGAAGTGGCATGCCCGGGGTGCCTGGCCGAGGCTGGGGCGGGGGTCCCGCCTCAGAGGGGTACGGTGCCGATGTTCGAGACGAGCTTTGCCTTCCCGCGTTCGCTGGAGGAACCGGTGGCCGGCGCCCGGGGCCGGGTGGCGGTGGTCGGGGCGGGCGTCGCCGGGCTGGTGTGCGCCTACGAGCTGCAGCGCCGCGGATTCGACGTCGTCGTGTACGAGCGGGCGAACCGGCCGGGCGGGCGGGTGCGCACCCACCGCTTCTGGGACGGCACCCACGTGGACCTCGGCGCCATGCGCATCCCCGGCAACCACCACTGCGTGCTGCACTACGTCTCCCGGTTCCGGCTCGCGACCCGCCCCTTCGTCAACGCCAACCCGCACGCCTACTACCACCTGCGCGGCCGGCGGGCCCGGGTGCAGGACGTCGCGACGCTGTTCCCCGCGTACGAGCTGCGCCCGGCCGAGCGGCAGCCCCCGGGCCCGGTGCTGGACCACCTGCTCGGTTCGGTGTGGCGCACCCTGACCGTGGAGCAGCAGCGCCGCACCCTGGAGGGCCACTGGGACGACCCGGCGCTGGAGCGGGCGGCCTCGGTGTCGCTGTGGCAGTTCGTCCACGAGCACCTGTCGCAGGACGCCTGGGACCTGGTCGGCCACGCCACCGGCCTCGCCCACTACGAGCAGTCCTCGCTGCTGGAGGTGCTGGTCGACTACTTCGGCCTGTTCCACCGCGGGCAGGTCGAGCTGGTCGACGGGCTGGAGGCGCTGATCCACGCCTTCGTCGGCTCGCTGCGCCCCGGCACGCTGCGGCTCTCCACCCAGGTCGACGAACTGACGCTGACCACGGACGGCGTCCGGCTGCACGGCCGGCGGATCGGCGCCCGGCTGCACGAGGACGTCGACTACGTCGTGTGCTGCGTCCCGGCGCCCGCGCTCGACCGGATCACCGTCACCCCGGGCCTGCCGCACGCCCAGCGGCACGCCATCCGCGGCATCAGCTACGCGAGCAGCATCAAGACCGTCCTGCACCTCACCCGCCGCCGCTGGGAGCTGGAGGACGGCATCCACGGCGGCGGCAGCTTCACGGACCTGCCGATCCAGCAGTGCTGGTACCCGTCGGACAACGCGGTGCGGGCGAAGAAGGACGGGGTCAACGGCAGCTCCGGCCCCCGCTGGGCGGTGCGCGACCCGCTGCGCTCGGCCGAGCCGACGGCCCTGCTCGGCGCGTACCTGTGGGGTGCCAACGCCCGCCGCTTCGCCGCACTGGAGCCGGCGGACCGGGACGCGCTGGTGCTGGACTGCCTGGAACGGCTCCACCCGGGCATCACGGGGGACGTGGACGACATCGTGCACTGCAACTGGGACGTGCAGACCGGCATGGGCGGCGGCGCCTTCGCCCACCTGACGCCCGGCGAGCACACCCGCTACCTGTCCGTGCTCGGCTCCGCGCACCCGGCGGGGCAACCGCGGATCTTCTTCGCCGGCGAGCACCTGTCCGGCGCCCACGCCTGGTGCCAGGGCGCGGCGCAGTCCGCCCTCGGCGCGGTGGGCGCGCTGCTCGACCGGGCGGGGCACCCCCGGGTCGTCACCCGGGTGGGGGCGGTGTGACGGAGGACGAGGCCCGTCCGGCGCCGGACCCCGCCCCGGCGCCGGACCTCGCGGACCCGAACCCGACGGACCCGGGCCCCGCCGCGGACCCCGCCGCGGGCCCTGGCCCGGCACTCGGCCGGGCCGAACTGCTGGCCCCGTTCCGGCCCGGCCGCGGCGAACTGATCGGCATCGAGGTCGAGTGCGGCCTGGTCGACCCGGTCACCGGACTGGCCGCCCGCTACGACGGCGACCGCGGCGTGCTGGCCGTCCTGGAGGCCGTGCTGGCCAGGTGGGGCGGCGAGCGGCAGGAGGACGCCGGACGGCTCACCGGGGTCCGGCTCCCGGACGGCAGCCAGATCACCCTGGAGCACGGCGGCCAGATCGAGTACTCCTCGACGCCCGTCCCGTCCGTGGCCAGGGCGGTGGACGACATGCGCGCCGCCCTGGAGCAACTCGCCGAGCTGGTCGGCCGGTTCGGCCTCGCCCTGCTGCCCGGCGCCTACCTGCCCTTCGACCGGCTCGCCGACATGCGGTGGGTGCCGATAACCCGGGGCGCCATCATGCGGGACTACTTCACCGGGCTCGGCGAGCCCGGCAGCCGCGCCCGGTACGTGATGGCACTGTCGCTGTCCACCCAGGTCACCCTGGACTACCTCTCCCCCGCCGACTTCACCCGCAAGCTGCGGATGCAGACCGCCGCCGCCCCGGTGATCTCCGCCCTGCTCGTCAACTCGCCTCTACAGGAGGGAAGTTCCTCCAGCGAGCGGCTGTCCCACCGGTGCTGGGCCTGGCTGCGGATGGACCCCCGCCGGGGCGGAGTGCTGCCGCCCGCGCTGCGCCCCGACGTCACCGTCGGGTCCGTCGTCGACTGGGCGCTCGACATCCCGCTGATCCACTACCGCACCCCGGACGGCCGCTACCACCCGGCTCCCCCCGGGCGCACCTTCGCCGAACTGCTCCGGCACGGCTACCCGGACGGCTCGCGGCCGACCCCGGCCCACTGGAGGGCCCACCTCAACCAGCTCTGGACCAGCACCAGGGTCCGCGACACCCTGGAGCTGCGCGCCTCGGACGGCCCGCCGTACCCGTTCGTCCCGGCCGTCCCGGCGCTCTGGGCCGGGCTCAGCTACCACCCCGCCTCCCTCTCCGCCGCCTGGGAGCTGCTCGGCCGCTACACCCTGCACGACCACCGGGCGGCGCTCGCCGAGCTGCCCGCCCTCGGCCTGGCCACCCGCCTCGGCGGCGACCCGGTCCGCCCGCTGGCCGCCGAGCTGCTGCGGCTGGCCCGGGCCGGCCTCGCCGCCCGGATCGCGGCCGGCCTCGAACCGCCGCACGTGCTCGGGTACCTGGACCCGCTGGAGGAGATCCTCGCCACCGGACGGACCTTCGCCGAGCAGTGCCGCGAGCGCTGGCACGGGGACCTGCGCCGCGACCCGGCCCGCTACGTCGCCGCCTACCGGGTCTGACGCCCCGGCGGACCCCGCGGCGGACACCTCCGCGTCAGCAGTTCGTCAGCGCGGTGTCAGCAGCCCGTCAATCCGGCCCGCGGCGGCCGCGAACCGGCGGAAGCTGGACGGACCGCACCTGCACGACCCGCAGGTCCTCCCGGAGGTGAGCCGCATGTCCGTCCTCGCTGGGTTCCGTTCCGTCGTCCCCGACGTGCCCCGCCACGGCCACGGCCTGCGCACCGCCGTCGCGCGGGTGCTGGACCGGCTGGCCGCCAGCCCGCTCGACAACACCGTGCTCGGCGCGATCGGTACGCCCCGCCCGGCCGGCCGCCCGTCCGGCCCGCGCGCCCGGCGGCGGCCCGGCGCGGACCGCCATTCGGCGCAGCGCTCCCCCGCACGGCACGGCCCCGACCCGGGGTGCGCGCCTATGGTGGGCGAATGACCGATCGTCGGACCGCCCGGCCCGGCGTCGCCCGGGTGGGGTACCTCGTCGCCGCCGCCGCTTTCGCCGTCTGCATGGCGGGCACCACCCTGCCCACCCCGCTGTACGGGCTGTACCAGGAGAAGCTCGGCTTCTCCGAGCTGACGGTGACGGTCGTGTTCGCGGTGTACGCCTTCGGTGTCATCGGCGTCCTGCTGCTGATCGGCAACGTCTCGGACTCCGTCGGCCGCCGGCCCGTGCTGCTCTGCGGGCTGGTCTGCTCGGCGGCCAGCGCCGTGGTCTTCCTCACCGCGGACAGCGTCGCCCTGCTCTGCCTGGGCCGCCTGCTGTCCGGGTTCTCGGCCGGCCTGTTCACCGGCACCGGGACGGCGTACGTGCTGGAACTCGCCCCGCCCGGGCACCGGGCCCGCGCGGGCTTCGTCGCGACCGCCGCCAACATGGGCGGGCTCGGCTGCGGGCCACTGCTGTCGGGCGTGCTCTCGCAGTACGCACCCAACCCCCTGGTCCTGCCGTTCGTCGTGCACCTGGGGCTGCTGGCCGTCTCGTTCGCGCTCACCTGGCTGCTGCCCGAGACGGTCCCCGGGGCCCGCCCGCTGCGCACGGCCCGGCCCGACCGGCCGTCCCTGCCGCCGGAGGTCCGGCGGGTGTTCGTGCCGGCCGCGGTCGCCGCCTTCGCCGGCTTCTCCCTGCTGGGCCTGTTCACCTCGGTCAGCCCCGCCTTCCTCGCCGTCGACCTGGGGGTCCACAACCGCGCGGTGATCGGCCTGGTGGTCTTCACGGCCTTCTTCGCCTCCACCCTCGGCCAGCTCCTGGTGCCCCGGCTCGGCACCGCCCGGGCGATCCCGCTGGGCTGCCTGGTGCTGATCGCCGGGATGGCCCTGCTGGCCGCCTCGCTCGCCCGGGAGACCCTGCTCCCGCTGGTGCTCAGCGCCCTGGTGGGCGGCGCCGGGCAGGGCATGGGCCTGCGCGGGGCGGTGGGCGAGGTGGCCGCGGCCGCTCCCGCCGAGCACCGCGGCGGCGCCCTGTCGGCGCTGTTCGTGGTCGCCTACTTCGGCATCTCGGTCCCGGTGATCGGGGTGGGCCTGCTCACCGGACCGCTCGGCCTGGCCCAGGCGGGTCTGGTCTTCGCCGCCTGCATGGCCGTGCTCGCCGCCGCCTCCGGCGTCTACCTGCTGCGCCAGGCGCGCCGCGTCGGGAGCTGACCCCCGCGCGCCCCCGTACACGCCCGTCGCGCGCCGCCCGCGCACGCCCGCCGGGTGCCGCCCGCACCCGCTTGCCGCGCGGGCCGGGTGCCGATAGACACGAGCCAGATACCTTGCGTGACACCCGGAGGTCCCCGCCATGAGCGTGACGAGCCGCTACCTGGACGCCTGGGAGGCCTTCTGGCGCGATGCGCCCGGGGAACCGGGCGCGGTGATCTGGGACGCCGAACCGGCCCTCGGTGCCGAACGCCACCTCACACTGTTCCGCCCCCACCTGGCCGACCCCGCACTGCCCGTCGTCGACCTGGGCTGCGGCAACGGCACCCAGACCCGCTTCCTCGCCGAGCACGTCCCGCTCGCCCTCGGGGTCGACCTGTCCGCCGCCGCGGTGGACCGCGCCCGGCGCGGCGACCCCGCCGGGCGGGCCGAGTTCACCCGGTTGGACGCCACCGACGCCGAGGCCGTCCGGGCGCTCCACCGGCGCCTCGGCGACGCCAACGTGTACGTGCGCGGGGTGATCCACCAGAGCGAGCCGGCCGACCGCCAACGCGTGGCCGAAGGCATTCGCATCCTGCTCGGGGCCCGCGGCCGGGCCTTCGTGTTCGAGCTCGCCGAGGCGGCCAAGGGCGTGCTGGAGGCGCTGGTCCGCGGCCCGTCCGGCCCGCCCCCGAAGCTGCGCCCCGTGTTCGCCCACGGGCTCGCCCCGGCCGAGGTCGCCGACGCGGTCTTCCCCGAGCTGTTCCGCGCGGCCGGACTCGACGTCCTCGCCACCGGTGAACTGCCGCTGGCCACCACCGAGTCCACCCCCGACGGCGCCCGGATCGAGCTGCCCGCGCACTGGCTGGTCGCCGGGCCGCGCGGGTCCGCGCCGCTCTGAGCCCGGCGCGGCCGACCGGCCCTACTCGGGCCGGATGTTCAGGTTGCCGCGCAGGACGTTCGCCGGGTCGTAGGCCTTCTTCACGGCCGCGAGCCGGGCGTAGCGCTCCGGGCCGTAGATCTCCCGTGCCTTCCGGTCGCCCTCGCCCTGGACGTAGTTGGCGTACGCCCCGCCGGTGCCGAAGGCCTCCAGGCCCTCCACCGTCGCCCGCGACCAGGCGATGTGCTCCGCGTCCCGCGCCGGGTCGGTCCAGTGCGCCTCCGCCGTCACCTGGTAGGGCGCGGCGCGGCCGGGGAAGGCGGAGTCCTCCTCGGGGACGTCCGCGATGGCGCCGCGCAGGAACTCGAAGTCGATCGAGCAGAGCAGGGACGGGTTGGCCCTGGTCGCCTCGACCAGCCGGGCCACGGCCTCGGGCGAAAGATCCTGGAGGTAGCGGGACTTGACGAAGTAGCGGTCGCCCTTGGGCTCGCTGCTGTCGCCGAGCGCCTGCAGCTGCGGGTAGGTCATGGGGATGCTGACGCGGGCCGCGGGCCCGACCTCCCGGTAGAGCGCCTCGGTCCGCGCCCGGCCCTCCTCCGGGTCCCCGGTCCACACCGCCAGGAGCAGCAGCGCGTGCCGCCCCCGCAGGTGCTCCGGTATCCACTCCTGCTCGCCCGCGCGCTTCAGCCCGCCGACGACGTGCAGGCCGGCCGGCTGCCGCGCGGTGTACGCCCGGTAGGCGGCCAGGGCCTCGGGGACGTCGTCCAGCGCGTGGACGCCCATGCTGAAGAGCGCCGGTCCGACCGGGCGCAGCCGCAGCGTGAAGCGGGTGACCACGCCGAAGTTCCCGCCGCCGCCGCGCAGCGCCCAGAGCAGTTCGGGGTGGCTCTCCTCGGTGGCCTCGACCACCGAGCCGTCGGCGAGGACGACCTCGGCGGCGAGGATGTGGTCGCAGGTCAGGCCCCAGCGGCGGGCGAGCCAGCCGTATCCGCCGCCGAGGGCCAGTCCGCCCAGGCCGGTGTGGGAGATGACGCCGGCGGGGCAGGCCAGTTCGTACGGGGCGGTGGCCCGGTCGAGGTCGCCGAGCAGGCAGCCGCCCTGGGCCTCGGCGGTGCGGGCCCCCGGGTCGACGGTGACGGCGCGCATCGGCGACAGGTCGATCATCAGCGCGCCGTCGGCGACGGCGCTGCCGCCGACGTTGTGGCCGCCGCCGCGGACGGTGACGTCGAGGCCGTGGGCCGCCGCGTGGCGCAGCGCCTCGCTCACGTCCGCCGCGGTGCGGCAGCGGGCGATGCGGGCGGGGCGGCGGTCGTGCATCCCGTTCCACACCGCGCGCGCCTCGTCGTACCCGGCGTCGCCGGGGCTCAGCCAGTGCCCGGGCGGTGTCGCCCGTGGCAGAACGTCGTCCTCCGGCATGGCGGCACCCCCCGTGATCGATGCATGGCGTACACACGATAGGTGGCCCGTCGACACTGTGTGCGTGAAGATTTGATGATCCATCAGATTTCGGCCATCCTCCGTTCCGGGCCGAACCCTCCCGGACGGGTCACGCCGGCGACCCGGCCGGCCCCGATCGCCGCTGGTCAGCCTCGGACCGCCCGGCGGAGCGCTCAAGTCCCGCAGCCGACCGGGATCTTGGCGCATTTGCGGGGCCGGAGCGACGAAAGCGCTCGAACAACGGGGCCCGCCGTGTTTTGCTTCCCTGCACATGACATCGGTCGGCACGACGGCAACGGGGTGAGGGATGGCTGGGACCGAAGGCGCTCCGGACCGGCCGCGTCCGTCGGGCGTGGCCCGCTACCGCACCCGCGGCGTTCCCGGCCTGCACGACCGCTTCATCCGCGACGCCCGCTCGCACGACTGGGAGCCGGCCGAGGTGGTCCACCGGGCCCTGCGGGACCGGACCGCGACCGCCCAGCCCTCCGAGCTCTCCTGGCTGCTCGCGAGCGGCAGCACCTACGCCGAACAGGTCGGCATGGACGTGGCGGCCGGCCTGCTGCACGCCTGCCCCGAGGGCGACATGAAGCTGGTGCTGGCCACCGCGGTGGCCGACGAGGCCAAGCACTCGGCAGTCTTCCACCGCTACGCGCACGCCGTCGCCGGGTCGGTCAAGGATCCGGGCGACGCCGTCGAGGAGTTGTCGCGCGACCTGTGGTCCCTGGACGACTACACCGCCCGCTTCCTGGCCCACACCCTGGCCGAGGGCTTCGCCGCCGACGAGTTCCGCTGGTTCGACGAGGGCCTGCGCGAGGAGGGCCTGGGCGAGGTGTACCGGCTGGTGCGCCGCGACGAGTCCCGCCACGTCGCGCTCGGCATGGCCTACCTCACCCACGGCCCCGGCGCGGATCGACTGCGCCGCATGCCCGCCGAGTTGCTGCTCGCCGCCGAACAGGTGGTGCTGAAGCACAACGACGTGGACAAGCTGGCCTCGCTGGTGCACCGGCTGCTGCCCGGTACTCCGGCACCACGGGTCGCCGCCTGGCTACGGGCGCGACACGCCACCCGCATGCGGGTACTCCTGAACGTCCGGGACGACCGGCAAGAACTGTCCCGGCGCCGAAAATCCACGCGAGAACACATGGAGGTGTGATGGAGATCAAGAAGGTTGCCGTCCGCGCTGAGACCAAGGCGGCCAACAAGTACAGCGTGAGCACACGTCGCGCGAGCAAGTAACGAACACTGGTTCATACCGAGGCGGGCGCCCCCCCCCGGGGGGGGCCGCCGCGCCCCCCGGGGGGTTAAAACAAAAGAAGGAGCCCGCCCCCAAGCAAGTTTTGGTATAGGTGGG